>JAYEOC010000121.1:0-7558 GCA_034722635.1 Methanobacteriota archaeon | reverse complement strand
TATGATGCGCTCTACAAGGAAGACGCGATTAGACATATATTGATGCGGCATGAACAATGTGCAGCGCATGCAGCGGACGGTTATGCACGTGTATCCGGACGAACGGGCGTTTGTATCGCCACTTCGGGTCCCGGCGCCACGAACCTCGTTACCGGTCTGGCGAATGCAAGCATGGATTCTGCACCCGTAGTAGCGTTGACCGGGCAGGTGGTAAGTTCTGCAATAGGTACAAACGCATTCCAGGAGGCGAGCACATTCACGATTACCATGCCGGTCACAAAACATAATTTCCTGGTGAAGCGGACAGAAGATTTGCCTAAGGTCATACACAACGCATTCTACATCGCCAGTACCGGACGTAAAGGAGTTGTTTTGATTGACTTACCGAAAGACGTCTTAGCAGACGTAGCAAAAGTGAATTTACATCCTAAAGAGACTTTCGCGGGCTATAAGCCGAATATCAAACCGAACAGTGTGCAGACAAAGAAGACGGCGGAAGTGTTAGCAAATGCGGAGCGACCGGTTATACTGGCTGGTGGCGGTATTATAAGCTCGGATGCCACAGAAGAGCTGCGTAGTTTAGCGGAATCACTTGGTGCATGTGTTGTCACGACACTTATGGGCAAAGGCGCTATTCCAGAGAATCATCCGCTCTGCTTAGGCATGGCAGGTATGCACGGGCATCTTTGTGCGAACAGGGCGATAAACGAATGCGATGCACTGCTTGCGTTGGGGACACGGTTCAGCGATAGACTGACCGCATGGCAACTGGACCAGTTCGCGCCGGATGCTACTGTGATACATGTGGATATAGATGCGGCAGAGATAAACAAGAACATCCCGGTGGATATACCAATAGTAGGCGATGTGAAACTTGCGCTTGCCGACATCCTGAAGTGGCTGGCGAAACAGAAAAAGCTGGGCGATAAGAGCGTCTGGCTGCAGCGTGTAAAAGAGATGCACTCGACATGTGAAGACTGCATAAAGGATGTGAGACGAGCAGGTACCTCTTTATCCGATATGTTCATAAAAGAGCTCAGTTTAATCCTGGATGGCGATGCGGTCGTTACAACAGAAGTGGGGCAATGTCAGATGTTTGCCGCGCATTATTACATGACGAAGGAGCCACGTACGTTTATTTCCTCCGGCGGGCTGGGCACGATGGGATTCGGATTTCCAGCCGCTATCGGTGCGAAGGTTGCGGCACCGGATAAGAAAGTGGTGGACATCGCGGGTGATGGCAGTTTCTTGATGACCTGCCAGGACCTGGCTACCTGTGTGGAAAATGATATACCCGTTGTGGTTTGTATCCTCGATAACCGGTACCTGGGCATGGTAAGACAGTGGCAGGAGCTGTTCTACGATAAGAAATATTCGCATACCGGTTTGGGTACAACACCGGACTTCGTTAAGCTGGCAGAAGCGTTCGGGTGTCATGGCGAGCGTGTGGAGAAGCCGGAAGATTTGAAAGACGTTTTGAATAGCGCATTTGAATCGGGAAAGCCGGCAGTGATTGATATGATAGTGGGTAATGATGATAAGATATTACCGATGATTCCGCCGGGTGGTGGTATAATAGGTATGATAGGAACGGAAAGATGCAAACACGTATAATTTCGCTATTGGTAGAGGACCATCCGGGAGTGCTAACGCGGATGTCGGGTATGTTCACGATGCGGGGAATAAATATCACGTCTCTTACGGTTTCTCCATGCGAGAAGGAAGGGTTATCACGGATGACGGTGGCGATAAAAGGCACGGAGAGCGAATTGGAGAAGGTGCGGAAGCAGATAAGTAATCTGATAGAAGTGGTAAAAGTAGTGGATTTGAGGGCGGATGAAGCGATAATACGCGATTTGTGTCTGCTAAAAGTACACGCAAAAGATTCTGGAACACGTCTGGAAGTGATGCTGCTTGTGGAATCATACGGTGCGAAAATAATGGATGCCACACTGGATTCTGTGATAATCGAGCTTACAGAAGAGCCCAAGAAGATAGACCGGTTTGTGGATTTGATGCAGCATTTTGGTGTGAAACAGTTGTTTAGAACAGGGCTTACTGCGATAGGTCGTGACTGAATGCCTGAAATAGCCGGGTGGGGAACGCACGCATGAGAATAGCAGGAACTGTCGTCTGCGAAATCAGAACGCAACATTTATATACGCTTAAAATTTGGTTTACATAAATAACATAGGGGATGATACCATGGAAATATTACATGATAAGGATGTAGATGATAGCATTTTAAAAGGTAAGACCGTAGCAGTAATCGGATACGGAGCACAGGGCGATGCACAGGCAAACTGCTTGAGAGATTCAGGAGTTAACGTTGTCATAGGCGAGACGGAGATATTGGGCGGCCGAAACAATCCGAGTTGGGACAAGGCAAAGAAAGACGGGTTTGTGGTTCTGCCGGTAGATGAAGCCGCGGAAAAGGGCGATGTAGTTCATGTTTTGCTCCCGGACGAGGTTCAGCCCGCGGTTTACGAACAGCAGATACAGCAGCATATGAAAGCCGGGAAAGCACTTTGTTTCTCGCACGGCTTTAACATCTGCTACAAGAGAATCGTACCGCCCGAAGAGGTGGATGTCATCATGGTAGCGCCAAAAGCGCCGGGAACCGAGGAACGGGTAGCATATTTAGAAGGCTTTGGCGTACCGGGACTCGTTGCGATAAAGCAGAATCCGTCTGGAAATGCACGCGAACTGGCGCTGGCAATGACTAAGGCAATGCACTGGACAAAAGCGGGTATCCTGGAATGCACGTTTGAACAAGAGACTTACGAGGATTTGTTTGGCGAGCAGTGCGTGTTATGTGGCGGTCTGGTAGAATTAATGAAGAACGGTTTTGAAGTCTTAGTAGAAGCAGGTTATCCACCGGAGATGGCGTATTTCGAGTGTGTACACGAGATGAAGCTCATTGTTGATTTGGTATGGCAGGGCGGAATAAAGCGGATGGCAGAAGTGATCTCAAATACCGCAGAGTATGGCATGTGGGCAGAGGGACATAAGATAATCGGGCCTGAGGTAAAAGAGAGGATGAAAGAAGCTCTGGCACGAGTGGAGAACGGCGAATTCGCAGAAGAATGGGTGGCAGAGTCCAAAAGAGGTATTCCGTTTTTAAAGGCGAGTCGCGAAGAAATAGGCAAGCATCAAGTTGAGATAGTAGGCGAAGAGATAAGGAAATTGTTTGCCCAAAAATGAAATAATGGCTCTTTCGTTTTTGACGCACAGCCCAACGAAGATTGTCTTAGTGGGTCTTAACTACCGAGACCACGCAAAAGAGCTTGAGATGCCGTTACCAGCAGAGCCTATTATATTTATGAAACCCGTTACTGCGTTGATCGGGCCCGAAGGGCGTATTCGCTATCCGCCTCAAGCGACACGGGTGGATTATGAAGCGGAATTAGCAGTTATCATAAAAGATACGTGCAAAGACCTCGCGCTCGAAGACGTTATGGCACATGTAGAAGGCTTTACCTGTTTGAATGACGTGACCGCTCGGGATATACAGAAGAGGGATGGGCAGTGGACACGAGCAAAAAGCTTTGACTCGTTCTGTCCGATAGGTCCCCGGGTAGTCGCAGATGTTGACCCGAATAAACTGAAGATACAAAGTTTTCTTAATGGCGAGCTGAGGCAGGATTCAAATACCGCTAATTTTATATTTACCGTGGAGGAGCTGGTTTCGTTTATCTCGCACGTTATGACGTTGATGCCGGGAGATATTATTGCAACGGGCACGCCAGGTGGAATTGGTGCTATGGCTAGAGGCGATACGATAGAAATACGGATAGAGGGTATTGGGACGTTACGGAATTATGTGGGTTAAGGTAACAGGATTGGTGTAGATACAGGTTTAGCGAAGAGGTGCTACCAACATATATAGACAGTTTGCAAGGCGGGTATCCTCTTATGGTGTGAAAATGAACACGATGAGGGAAGACAGCAGAGCGGCTGCTTCGTGTTGTAATCAGAAGTGGAGTGGCTGAGACGGTTTTATCGCCCTGCGAGTTCATCTATCTCCGCTAGAAATTTAGCAGATGATTTGTTCAATTGCATCGCCTGTTCACTCAACTTTGTGAGCGTGTTGATAGAGCCTGCGACCAGGAACCGCAAAATACGATAGTCCTCTTCCCATAATAATAAGTTCTTCATTTGTTCCTTCCCGATCTCATGATACCATTCATCATGTCGCCAGATAAGAATCACACCCAGAATGCTGACTGCTTCTTCTACCTTCAAATCCTCTAATTGCGATAACTTGAAGGGTAACTCATCCACAACGAACCCAAAAGGATTCTTGACCGCGGGTAACTCCTCTAAAGAGATCCGGACATGCTTCATAATACCGGGCAGAGCCATAAAGAGCTCTGAAGTACGTACGTGCCCCCCGAAGTACGTGATGAGCGTTCCTTTCGGTGTAGCGACATAGATTTCCGCACCTCGTTTGCCCTCACCGATTTTATGGATTGCATGTGCAGCCACCATACCCGGTATCTTCCTCAGAACCGTGGGATATGAGATGGCAGTAGCCTTGGCTATGGCATACTTGCTGGACGGGCCATTCTTGACAAGGAATTCGAGAATAGCTCCAATGTGTTCATCACCTAGCATCTTCATGATCTGTATATACTTTAGCGGATATGAACATAAAAGGATATGTTTATACGTTTATATAAGAGATGCAAGAAGTACACGAGTAACAAAAATGGAAGAGTGGACAGCGAAAAGGATTGAAGAACTCTTTGAACGGGACTTTCATGAGCTCGGCGAGGTTGCAGATTCCATCAATCGTGAGAACGGGAACATGGTAACGTTCGTTGTGAACCGGCATATAAACTACACAAATATATGCGTTTCCCGATGTCCTCTGTGCGCTTTTTACCGCGATATGGGTAGTAGCGAAGCGTATATAATGAGCATAAACGCGGTGCTCGATAGAGTTGCGGACGCGGTAAAGATGGGCGCTACGGAACTTCACATTGTCGGGGCGCTAAACCCGGAAATACGGCTGGAATACTTCGAGCAGATATTTGGACGGATAAAGAGTAAGTTTCCACATGTCGTAATAAAAGCGCTGACCACAACGGAAATACACTTCCTTTCGCAGTTAGAAGGGCTGAGCGAAGAGGAAGTGCTATTGAGATTGAAAGAAGCGGGACTGCAAGCAATGCCAGGTGGTGGTGCGGAGATTCTTGATGACGAAATACGAGAAATAATCTGTCCGAACAAACTAAAAGCGGAAGACTGGCTCAGGATAATGGAGCTAGCACATGGCATAGGACTAAAGAGCAATGCCACAATGCTATTCGGGCATATAGAAAAGCCAAAACATAGGGCTATTCATCTATACAAGCTCTGGCAGTTACAGGAGAAGACAGGCGGGTTTGTTTCTTTCATCCCGCTTCTGTTCCATCCAAAAAACACCGAACTCGAGACGCTGGTTGAAGAACGGACTAATCCTGTTGATATTCTCAAGACGATTGCGGTTTCAAGAATTGTACTACACAATTTTAAGAGTATAAGAGCGTATTGGGTATCGCTCGGCGAGAAACTAGCTCAAGTAGCTTTGAACTACGGTGCAAACGATTTAGACGGTACGATCATAGAAGAAAGAGTGACACATGCGGCCGGTGCGGAAACACCGCTTATGCTGCCGGTAAACAATATTTTGAGTCTTGTAAAAGAGATAGACAAAATACCAGCGGAACGAGACACATTTTACAGTATTCTGAGGGGGTATCCATGAGCATAAAAATAGGTAAATTCGGATTCGTGAATAATTTCCTGCCATATTACCGGCTTGAGCAGAACGGAGTGAGGGTAATAGAAGCATTGCCAAAGAAGTTAGCTGCGATGTTTGACGAAGGCAAAATAGATTATGCTCCTGTTCCTTCGTTCTATTACCTGAAGAACAAGGCTAAGTTGAGGACATACGATTTTTGTGTCGCATCTAAGACAAGCGTTTTGAGCGTCATTCTCGTTTCCAACGGTAAACTGCGTGAGGAGGATAACCAATCTATTGCCGTAACGAACCAAACAGTGACATCACTGAATCTACTAAAGATCATTCTGCGGGAGCGCGGGCGGAAAAATCGGATTGTTGTTTTGGATGGGTACAAAACAAGCGAATTGCTTAAGTGCTGTGATCATGCACTTGTTATTGGAGACGAAGCAATCAAGGCAAGGATGCGATATAATGTGGTTATGGATTTGGGTGAGGCCTGGCAGGATTTAACCGGTTATCCGATGGTGTTCGGTATTTCGGCATCGCATAAAGGGCAGGATATGAGTGAAATAAACAGGAAAGTGATGGACTCGGTCGAGTGGGGGCAGAAGAACGTTGCTGAAATTGTAGCGGTAGCCGCGAAGAAGTTCGGAATGCCGGTAGAATTCCTCGAAGAGTATTTCAAATCGCTTACATTCCAGATGGGTGCGAAAGAGAAGAGAGGGCTTGAACTGTTTGGGGAGAAGTGTCATGAATACGGATTGCTCTGAATGGACGGTTTATGTGGATAAGAATCTGAAAGGTGTAGATTTGAGTTTTGATGAAGTATTGCATTTATTCGAGTTGCCATTACCCGTGGTGGGCAGAATTGCAGACGAAATACGCCGTGAAAAATGCGGTGAGCTCGTGACGTTCGTTATTGACCGGAACATAAGCTACACAAACCGATGCGTATCGAGTTGTAAATTCTGCGCGTTTTTCGCACGGACTAAAAAAGAGAGCTATGTGTTGAGTAAAGACGATATTTTAAGCAAGGTCAAGGAAACGGTTGACGTTGGCGGTACGCAAATACTAATTCAAGGTGGACTGAACCCGGCAATTCGGATTGACTGGTTTGAGGATTTATTTGCCGCGATAAAACGTGAATTCCCGGACGTGCAACTGCACAGCCTCTCGCCACCGGAGATAGATTTCATTGCACGGAACGAGGGTTTGAACGTAATAGAAACGCTGGAACGGTTGCGAGCAGCAGGGTTGGACTCTTTGCCGGGTGGCGGTGCGGAGATTCTGAGCAATAGAGTGCGACGGGTCATCAGTCCGGATAAGATCGGTGCAAACCGCTGGATAGAAGTAATGGCGGCTGCACACGATATAGGCATGAAAACCACGGCGACTATGATGTTCGGGCATGTTGAACGCAACGAAGATATTGTGGAGCATCTATTCAGGATACGAGGTTTGCAGAACAGAACTATGGGGTTTACTGCTTTTATCCCGTGGACGTTTCAGCCGCAGAATACTGCGCTGTACGAGGATATAAAGAAGCCGGTGTCGGCAACGAGATATTTGCAGGTGTTGGCGATTTCGAGGATTGTTTTGCATTCTATACGGAATGTGCAGGCGTCGTGGCTCACGCAGGATTTTGAGGTGGATAAGCTGGCTCTGTTTTTCGGGGCGAATGATTTCGGGGGTACGATACTGGAGGAGAATGTTGTGACTGCGGCGGGGAAAAAGTATAAACCGGCGCGGGTGGAGGAGATTGTGAAAGCGGTGGAGTCGGTGGGTAGGCCCGTGGCGCAGCGGAATACGGGGTATGAGGTGTTGTGA
>JAYEOC010000120.1:0-7582 GCA_034722635.1 Methanobacteriota archaeon | reverse complement strand
TGTTACCCCACCAGACCGTAACCGCTTTTATCTCGGCTTCACTCTTACCAAACAGTTTATCCGGAGTCAACGACTCCACCTCAACCGGTATCTTCGCCACTCCGCTCGTAACATTATCCTTTATTTTCAATTTTATCGTCTGCATTTTTTTTTCTTTCCTCCCTCTTTAGCCACGCATTTGCGTCTTTATCTCATATGGATTCGGTACGTAATCGTCCTGCACCGGATAATTATTGAAAGTCACCGAGTAGTAATGATCAAACTTATCCTTCAACTTGACCATCATCTCATCCGTCAACGTATCGTCACATTCCGGCGTCACGAAATACGTCTTGCCATCCGGTGTCGCAACCACTTCGCCGTCCTTTACCACGATTTGGCCGCCTTTTATCGTGTATTTCGTGTTCAAGAACGCTTTCTGTATCTTACCCGCATCCGTTTCTTCTGGTGACATATCATAAATCGCAACGTCACCGTCAGCACCAACGCCAAGATGTCCTTTACCGTGCTCATGCAATCCCAACGCCTTCGCAGTCATACCCCTCGTTATTATTGCTATCTCATATAGGCTGTATTCACGATCTATAGAAGGCAGCAGCGCCTTATCGTATATTACCTTGTGCATATCGGCCGACGACTCTTCACGCCTCTTCTGGCTCATCAGCATCGAGATAAGGATCGGATAGCCGATGAACGGACCTGCATTTGGATGGTCGGTCGTAAGCGCAATCTTCCACGGGTCTTCAACCAGCAATGCTAATTCCATACCTATTGCCCACTGGATAGTATTTACGGGCGATTTACCGGAATACAAAAACGGTGTTATTCCCGAACCCGTCTCAAGCTCGACATCGTGGTTCGTCCATTTCCGGCCCGTTATCTGATACAAATTGTATTCCATCGGGCCATCTGCGGTCATTGTCGTTGTGTCGCCCAATATCACAGAGCCGATGTCTATAGTCGCATGGTCGTTTTGGTTTATATAACCTGCAATCGCATCCGCCTTCGACTCGAAATCGCCCCAGTTCGTGCCGCCGTAAGAATGGAACTGCGTATGTGTAGTGTGCATAACCTGCCGGTCTTTAACCGTGTTTACACCTTTCACGAGGTCATAAGTCTCCTTTGTTATCTCGAAGTTACCCGGATGGCCGAGCATGTTCGTATGCACGTGAATAGAATGCGGCATCTCTAACTTCTCATTCGCTTCTGCTAAACCTTTCATTATCTCTGCCGGTGTAACATCGAACGAAGGCACGTTATCATTCAAACTGCAGTTCTTTCCCCAGCCCCACATCTCTGTTCCGCCGGGATTCACGATTTTCACGCCGAAGCCCTTTGTTGCTTTCATTATCCATGCCACGTATGCAGCAAGCAGGTCTGTGTCCCCGCCATTTACATATTCCATTGTCATCCAGTTGTTGTCAAGGAGCGGTAATGCTGCATTATCCAGTATCGGTGTATCTACCATCTCTTCATGCGTATGTCTTGCAGCCAGAGGTGGCATTGCCGCTTCCATCACGAACGTATAGCCCATCTTCGCATACCGGTAGCCAGTAGCAAACGTATTCGGCACAGAATAACCCGATTGCATCCGGCAAACCTTCGTCTTCGCTTCTAACCCTTTCCTGCCGTCTTCTGGTCGGAACAGCCTGCCCGAATTCACTTTTCCGCCTGCAATGTGCGAATGTATGTCCACACCTCCTGGCATCACTACTCGCCCTTCTGCGTCTATCACCTTCGGGTTCTTTACATCACTCACTACTTTACCGTCACGAATGCAAATGTCCTTCTTCTCGCCCTTCACACCATTTAGAGGGTCATAAACCACTCCGTTCTTTATCAATACTTCTGCCATTTTACTTGCCCTCCTTCTCTTTTATCGCTCGCACTTCGTCCAGTATCCGCTTCAATATCTCTTCATCTTCCGGATATTCTGAATCTATTAACTTTCGCAGCCTTATCGGTATATTATCCATCCGGTAGACGTTCCCCTCTGCTTCCACACCACTTACGGCAGCCGGGAAGACGACATCTGCGAATTCGGTTGTCGGATTCGGGAATGGATCTATCTGAATGACCGGAACCTTAGCGAGGTGCTTTATTGACTCACCCGGGAAATGCGCTCCTGGGTCCGATGCGATTACCAGCGCGGCATCACACTCTTGCCTGATTAAAAGGTCCGTAGCCGATAGTTCACCCGGGTTGTACCATGCGTAACCTCTAGATAGGTCAACGGCAAATGGGAATCCCGTCTCCCACGTGCAGACCTGATTGATCCCTGCTACGTTGTAATGCCCCCGCATTGGCGTTATCGTGAACTTGGTGTGCGTATGCGCTGCTCGCGTCATCTGAATCGCATTCACGATGTTGTTCTGCCTTGCTCCGGTGTGCGTCACACCCATGCCGAAGAATGTTGCCCCGAACTTCGCGCCTTTCATCATCTCCGCGGTCTCCAATAAGTCCTTCTTCGACACGCCGCCTACCTCGTCCGGTACTACATCTGCATGTCCATATAGAATAGCCCTTAACGCAGAGAACACTAGGTAATCCTTGCCTTGCTCTACTTGCAAGAACACGTCCGCCATCTTCGACGTCTTTGTCGCCCTTACATCAACAATGACAAGTTTCTTCGCCTTTTTGCCCTCTTCTGTCCAGAACCCTTTTGAGACATACGAGTATCGTTTCATATGGTTAGCATGCGCCTCTGCCGGGTTCGCGCCCCAGTATATAATGACGTCTGCACGGTTCTTCACTTCTCCAAGCGTACAAGAAGGCAGCCCAACATCCTGAATCGCCAGCACGGAAGGGCCGTGACAGACCGACGCGGTATTATCAATAACGGCACCTAGCTCCTCTGCAAGCTCGACTCCTACTTTATCCGCCTCACAAACCGTAGAACTCCAGCCATATAAGAGCGGTCTTCGCGATTGTGCCAGTATCTCCGCCGCCTTCTTTATCGCTTCGTCATAAGAGCAGTCCTTAAGCTCGCCATTTACTCTTATCGCAGGGCTCTTTATCCGGTTGTGCCCCATTAACTTGCTCTTCCCTACCGAACATGCTCCCCGCTTCACCTTCGTCACTTTGTTATCTTCTACTTCTACTGTGATGTCGTCACATACACAACCACACAACGAGCATACAACATCCGTAACTTCTACCATTTTTCCTCTTTTCCTCCTATCACATATACGTCTGCATCAGTTCTTTTACATGCAGAACTTTATCGCCTGTCTTCTCTATCTCCGCATCTATGCCCTTATACACCGGCATACCCGCACCGTGCGTATCTCCACTGACGACCGCATTTGCCCATGGGCCCATAGGTATAAAGATCAACCCTTCCGGAGTTCCCGCAACTTCTTTCGCTTTCACTATCACTTCGCCAAAACTCGTTCTCACTTTCACCGATTCGTCAACAGCCACGCCCAGTTTCTCCATATCCGCTTTGTTCAGGTCACAGCGTGCCACTTCTTCAAAGTACTCCTCGGACATCTTACTGTCTAAGTTACGACCTTGTATAGTCGTTCTTCCACTTATCAAATTCACTTTTGTCCCCATTTTTATCCACTCTTACTTCATATTCATAAACATTTAAAGTTTTCGGTATTCTTCTGTCGTTGTAGTTTTGCACTCAATGTATATTTAGTTTCGTTAGCTACAAGATCTCGCAGAGTTGCATAGAACACACGAAAAATAGCGCTGTTTTATACCCCCGGCACTGCAAATACCGTTCCTGCAATCTTCCGTTTTGGTAGCATGTATATCGTATTCACCCGAGATACGCATCCAGAACTCGTTCGTTGTGCCGCACTTCCTCCGGTACTCCCGAAGCTATCACCTTACCCTTATTGAGTACGTACAAGAAATCGCTCAACTGCATAATTATGTGCATATCATGTTCGATGACGAGGAAGGTCATACCCTCTTCTCGCAACGTCTTTAGATATTCCAATATTCTCTTCGTCAGTGTGGGATTCACGCCCGAAAACGGTTCATCCAGTAGTAACATCTTTGGTTCCGCCATAAGTGCCCTCGCTATCTCCAGGAGTCGTTTTTGACCTCCCGAAAGGGCACCCGCATAATCGTCCTTCTTTGATCGCAGCCCAAAGAA
Organism: Methanobacteriota archaeon; assembly: GCA_034722635.1. Classification (GTDB taxonomy): domain Archaea; phylum Halobacteriota; class Syntropharchaeia; order Alkanophagales; family Methanospirareceae; genus QENJ01. Next base: position 3,471 of record JAYEOC010000120.1, on the reverse strand, counting down.
CTCAAGCAATGAAATAGCTTTCTCACGATTCGTTTCCTCCTGCTGCTTGACTTCACGGGGACGTAACCATACATTCCATATCCGTTCACCATATTGAACTTGCGGTGCGAGCATCATGTTCTCCACTACCGTTAATCTTGTCAATGCCTTTGACAACTGAAAAGTACGGATGAGACCCATTCTAGCAATCTCGGCACTCGGTTTACCTGCGATATTCTCACCGTCAAATACAATTGTGCCAGTATCCGGTGTATCAAAACCGCTAATCAAATTGAACAAAGTAGTTTTTCCTGCACCATTTGGTCCTATGACGCCTACCGTCCCACCATCCGCCACGTCCAGGGAAGACGTATCTACTGCTTTTATGCCGCCAAAGCTCTTCTTGAGTCCTTGAACTGATAGCATATTTCGCATCACCCAATTAACGTTAACTCCTCTTTCTTCCCCAAAAGGCCTTCGGGTTTGAACATCATGATGAGTATTAGTAATAATCCTATAAACATTATTCTGAGTGCGCCTATCTGTGTCGGGCTGAGCGGGAGATAGCCCTGAGCAAACCGTGTTCCGCTGAAGAAACCCCAGAGGATGAATGCGCCCAATATCGTGCCTTTGTTATTTCCGCTGCCTCCGACTACAACCGCAATCCAGGCATAGAAAGTCTCCATCGGCATAAAATTACGCGGATTTATATATTGCAGATAGAACGCAAGAAGCGCGCCCGCTAATCCCGCGATTGCGGAGCCCAACATAAGCGCTTGGATTTTATACGAGGAAACGTTCTTGCCGAGCGAAGTCGGGACGTCTTCATCTTCCCTTATGGCTTTGAGCACACGTCCCCAGGGCGATTTTATGAGCCGTTCTAGCATTAAATAGCATGCCACGAGAACTATCAGCACGAGCAGCAGCAGGAAGAAGTTGTAATCGCACGATATAAAGTCCTCGAATGGCCTTGAGTAGCCATGCAGCCCCATCGGACCACGAGTGAGCCAGTCCTCATTTAACAGGATGAATCGTACTATTTCCGCGAACCCAAGGGTCACGATTGCGAGATAATCTGCCCTCAGCTTTAGCGCGGGTATTCCCAGTAAACCGCCACAGAGCCCTGCAAGCACCATCCCTGCTATTACAGACGGAAACAGTCCAACTCCGTTCAAATTCAGCAATACTGTTGTATAAGCACCGATAGCCATAAAAGCAACGTGCCCGAAATTGATAAGTCCCGTGAAACCCCATTCTAAATTCAGCCCTAAGGAAAAGATGGCGTAAATCGCCGCTATCAGCACTACTGTGATTATGTATTCTATCATAGTGTTTGTATAACTATAGCGGCTACAATTTATTAAAATCACCAAAAACCGATGTAGTTTCCCGACTTGTGTAGTGTAACAACCGAACAACCACCAGTTAATCACAAGCTTTAACAAAACTCCGCCCAGGTGTGCTACTAAGTAGAGTTCATGCACAGCTCATAATTTCCGCAATGTGGTGAAAAGATCCCGTAAACGTGCATTTTGAACCAAAAACAACCCGGAATTACCGTTTGGGATTCGATGAAGATCGCTTACGCTAAAGTCTTCACGAACTCGTTTGTATCCCTTGCTCGACTTATAAACTCGTTTATGCTCGCCGATTGCTCGTTATACCGGATTTCATAATTCCTATTGAGTTCAAACTTGAGTGATCTACCATTGAAACAAATAACCGCGATTTTGTGCAGTATATCCAGTATAAGCACTTCTATACTTGCGTTTCTGTATTTCTCCGTCAAAGCACGTTTGAATATGTTAACGATGTCGTAAGCGATGAAACTGAACTAGAAATGTACCTTAATCGCCTCTAAATTTCGGCTTGGCATAATCAAATTTTAGTCGTTCTCGAAATCTGACTTTGTGTCAACTTACTTTTGATCCGAAAAGATAAATGGAAGGGCATGAAAAACCCTTCGGTTTTACATTTTGTACGTTTTTCAATCCTTTGACACCATTACCTCTGTCGCTTTTATCACTGCTTCTACTGTATCGCCTTCTTTCAAGCCAAGCTCTTCCACTGCCTCTTTGGTTATCATCGCGGTTATGGTCGCGGGATGGGCGACTTCGATTTTTACCGTAGAAGCGACCTCTCCTTTTTCTATTGCCTTTACAATACCTACAATCCTATTCCTTGCGCTTATTGGCATTTTCCTTTCCACCTGCGTTCTATATACATCTCTCTCTTTAAGTACCTATGCTACAAAAACAGTAATCGCTATTTTGTGTTGGGCTCAATCAAAAACGGTATTTTATCGCGTTTTCTGTATGCTAAAGCCTGACAGATAGCAATTAAGTCACCCCCGCCATTTTTAACGTTGATTGCGTATGTACCGATTCTACCGGATTTGCTCACCTCTCGCGCTTCTGCATATAAGACGTCTCCAATCGAGGGCGGTTTTATATATGTGATATTCATACTAAGCGCAACCGCAACAGTTCCATGTGAATTTGCCGCCATTTCAAATGCTTCATCTAGCAAAGAAAATATCGCACCGCCATGTGCCATACCAAACATATTCGCCATATCAGCAGTAAATACCATTTTGACTTTTGAGTAACCCGCATCTAATTCCACCGGCTCTATTCCCATTTTCTTTGCGTATGGTTCAGCCCTTACCCGTTTAAATATCGACTCGGAAATTTCGTCATCCATTTTTGTGTCTCCTTTTATTTTAGCTTATATGTTGCCGTATGAAAAGGCAAAGAGTTTCAAGCACTAAGAGAAAATAGAAAACTTTAAATAGCCTTACAAATTAGATTTACTAAAATGTTAATGAGGTGAATGATATGAAATATGGAATTTTGATTACCGTGCTGGCGGTTTCTTTATTGGTTTCAGGCTGTGTAGAGCAACCAAAAGATACGCAGCAAGGGGTAGAAGAGATAAGAATAGGCGTTGTCGCACCATTGACTGGTGGCGCAAGTACGACAGGAACGGATATGTGGCAGTCGGCGGTACTGGCTGCCGATGAGCTAAATGCACAGGGTGGCGTCCTTATTAATGGCACGTACCGGAAGGTAAAGCTTTTCAAGGGCGATACGGAAACGAGCAGGGAAGGCGGTGTTAAAGCAGTGACGAAGCTTATTACGAATGATGGAGTTGACTTATTGATCGGGGGATTCTCAAGTGGGATAACGTATGCCGATCAAGTGGTGGCAGCAGAGCATAAGGTGCCGTTTATCATTACCGGGGCATCTTCTCCGATAATAACCCGGCGGGACGATATAGATACCAGTTACTTCTTCCATCACTGTCCGACTACGGATGACTATCCGGACTCGACATTGCTATTTGTTGATGAGATAGTGAAACCTTTGATAGACGAGCGATACAATTTCCCGGAGAATAGGACACTGCGGCTCGGCGTTATTTATCAGGACAGCAAATACGGAGAAGGCGTTTACGACGGTATTAAAAAGGCGATAGAGGAACACAACCTCA
>JAYEOC010000119.1:0-7645 GCA_034722635.1 Methanobacteriota archaeon | reverse complement strand
CTAGGACTACTGTTCTTCTTCAACCATCGCAAGAAACGCGGGGAATAAAAATATTTTCCCCTTTTTATTTTTTATTTCTTGATTATCGCCAACAGCAAGAGGCAAAAGAGTTTTTAACTTTTTATCGGTGAATGTGAGATAAACGTTTTATCGCTGTTTTATCTTTCCTTGGTTCAATTGGGACAGCTAAAATTCAGCCAAGAGCTTAAATGAACAAATGGAAAAAATAAAAATAGGAAATTGGTTTCTTTTAGACGTTTATACTTTTACTTGTCTCCACGTTTGCCTCGGAATCATAGTCCCAACCCACCTTTGCAACGCCATCCACAGTAAAAGTGAAAGTCGTTCCACTTGGATTCTTCACCGAATCTGAGTTTAACGATACCTGTCCACTGGCATCAGTAACACCCGAATCGCTATCAATTGTCGCATTGCTCCATTGACCAGATACCGCTGCACCTTCAACCGGATTGCCTGACGCATTGAAGAGGGTTACCGTTGCTACAGCCCATACAAATGTGTTTCGACCGCGCGTTCTACTATTGGTTGACATCGAGATGTTATCTACGTGCATGTAATTGCTGGACGCTTCTGTTGTTGTGAATGTAGATTCTGCGCTTTGATTTGAATTGCCACTTGGGTCTGTACTGTTCACAACATAGTAGTAAGCCGTATTCGGTTGCAGTCCAGTGAGAGCTACACTATGAGTGGTTACATCGGCTGGATTATACACTTCTAAAGTGTAAACCCCCTGTTCTGTGCCATACTTTACCTGGCTATCTGCGAACTCATCGGTATCCCATATTATGGTAGCGGAATTGCTCGTTAGTTCTGTACTTTTTACGTTTGTTATTGCTGGTGGTGTTGTGTCCGGTTCTGATGCCGCTTCATCTGCATCCACTAAACCATATCCATACAGGCTATCACGTCCTACCACACCCATATCATCCGCCGTTACTCGCAAACGTTGTCTCACATCATTATTTGTCAATGACGAGTCGGAAGCTATCACCAATGCGGCTGTACCTGCAACATGCGGACATGCCATGGATGTGCCGCTCATATACGCGTATTTTTCGTCTGGATATGTAGAATATATACTAACACCCGGCGCGGATAGTTCAACATCTGGACCAGTACTCGACCATTTTGCTCTAATGTCATTACTGTCAGTTGATGCTACTGCAATAACTGAATCGTATCTGGCGGGATAGCCCACGTTGTCGCCTCTCGCTGGGGGGTTGCCATAGTTCCCTGCGGCTGCTACAATAACTATTCCTGCCTCGTTCGCAGCGTTACAGGCCTCATATAAGGCTGTGTCATTATTGGGTCCACTCAAGCTCATGGAGATAACTTGCATACTATTAATTACTGACCACTCAATTCCTTTTATTATATCACTATTCCATCCGTAGTAGCCATCCGCATACTGATTCAATGCCTTTACTGCGTACAAATTTGCTTCTGGCGCAACACCAATAACGCCCGCGTCATTGCCCATTGCCGCAACGATTCCTGCACAATGTGTTCCATGCCCCTGATCGTCCTTTGGGTCAATTTCAATGCCTTCACGGTAGCCAATTCCTGATTTATAATTGCCCACCAAATCTGTATGGTCGTAATCTATCCCAGAGTCTATGATCGAAACGTTAACTCCCGCACCTGTATTGCCGCCATCATGAACAGTACCTGCACCTATATGCTTAACGCCCCATGAATTGTCTAATTCCGCGTCATGTGCATACATTTTACCATCCGGCTCCACGTATGCGACTTTGGGATTCTTCTTAATATTGTCTATCGCTTTTTCGGGTAGTTTTGCTGCGATTGCATCAATTATGGTATATGAGTGTTTTATATCTCCGCCCTGTGCTCGAATCATCCATTTGTCCGCCTGGCTGGGCTTGTCCTTGAACCCAATGATAACCGGTACTTTTGTGTCTTTATCCGCTACGCCGCTTGCAAGCACAACCGTCACAGACATCACCATTATCATTGCCATCAAAATCGCAATTATTTTCTTCATTTTTTCCTTATTTCACCTCCTAACTTTTTTACAATTGTAAAAGTGTTATAAAATATTAACCTTTATAAACCTATTACTTTCCCGGATTCGGGATAGCCGAAGATAGTACATCAAACCTTACACACAACACAACACAACACACCGCAACACAACTCACGCTACAATCAAATACGTGCCGACCAAGACCATTACCGCAGCAATCCCTTTAATAACAACCGCGGACTTTTCGTCTATGTTCTCCTTTATCAACTCAGGATAAAAGACACCGAGCACAATCGCAAATAAGAAGACAAAAAACGGCTGTGTTGACGGTATCGCACTCACAAGCGAGACATACGTCATAGAAACCGAATAGAAGTATAAAGTAAAACCAGTCCATGCAAGGGCACTGTTAATAAAACAAAGCAGATATATATTTGGCTTAAGTGACTTCATATCGGCAATGAATCGTATCTTTATGCCGGGATGTAATAATAGAAAAGGTCTTATCGCAATGTTACCGAGCACGAACCAGAAGAGGTATGTCCAATAGTCAATGTACGAGAACATGAATTTTGCAATTATATCTTTTCCTGCCATGAGTAAATCTAAAAATAACATCATGAATAGCGCAGGCGAGATAGAGAAGGCTAAAGATTTTATGTTTATCCATCTAAACGACACTAAAATCGCACTTAATACCATAAGCCCAATGCCAATATAGCTTTTGGATGGAAGGTGCTCACCAAGGAATAGAGCGGATAATATAATCACAAAAAGCGGTATGAGGTAAAATAAAGGTGTAACTCGCGAAACTTCTTCTACCAGCAGTGCCCTGTTGTAAAGGATGAATGCTAATCCAAAAATCAACCCGAGCACGAAAATCGTGATTGGTAGCAATAGAGACTCGTGGGAAGAGTAGCAAAAAAAGAGAAATAGGGCCGGTGGTATGAAAGTGACAGTCTGGATAAGCTGGTATGAGTAAGCATCTCTTATGTGGTGTGTCAGCACGAACTTGTCCACTATCACGACCACAGCCCATAGCAGTGACGCCAGAAGTGCAGGAATATACCAGTACCATTGCATATATGAATGTAGGTGTACACTAAGATGAATAAGGTGGAGATGTGAATGCCATTAGGGCTTTATTTTTGTTTGAGAATACTCGAAGCCCACAACAATTACGCACGGCTAAACATGTAACCAGTGCTTATAAACCTCATGCTCCTTCAATACTTCCTTTGCCCTTTCTCGTTCCTCTTGATGCCCTTTTATAAATGCGTGCATAAGCTCCGCCGCCTCCAACTTACACGATTTGCACGTGCGTTTACCGGCTTTGCACTCCTCAAATATCTCTTTCATATGTGCGTCTTCGTCCACCAAATGAAACATCAAAAGATCATAAACCGTGCACTGCTCTGGTAACCCGCCCAAATTCTTCTGCTCGGCTGCTGTTACTCTCCCACCCGTCTTCGCCTGTTTCACTTTACGTGCAGCTTCTTCCGGCGGTTCCGTCAGTGCGATATAGCTTTCCGGAACACTTGAAGACATCTTCCCGCCGGTCAACCCCTGCATAAACCGGTGATAAGTAGCAGCCGGTAAAAAGAAGCCGTAGCCACCATATTCAAGCTCCACCGCACGTACCAGTTCTTCTATTGCAACTATATCTCTGTCAATCTCGTTCGCTTCGATGCCGAAGACATCTATGTGCATCTCATAGACCTTTTTTGGCGACTCAATCCTACTTGCTATCGCTTCCAACGCACCCTTATCCGCCTGTTTCTCACGTATACTAATATACGGTTTCTGATCTTTATCCAGCCGCTTCTCAACCCTAAACATCCGCATTCGAGACGCTAGATCCCTCGTCAACCGAATATGCGGGTCCTGATCAACACCAACCGGGATGACCACAGGTTTGGGCCCCCCATATTCGGACAACTGTGGCTGTAGTATGTCGGCATTCTGCACCAGTACACTGATCATGTGAGATATGTTAACATCGCCCGAGAAACCATATATCGCACTTATTTCGCTGAAGTTAGCCTCTGTTCCGAGTTCAAACGCGAGGTTACGTAGCTTTTCGTTTGCTGATTGGAAATATATGTGCCCCTTCTCGAGATCGAAACCAAGCGCTACAAGACTCAGTATGTACTCATTGACGCCCATCGCCCGGCATTGCTGCCATGAGACACCTCTGACAGAATGCGATTCCATATCCGCTATGCACGCGAAAGCATCGCCGCCCATACGCTGATGCCATATGATCTCGTCCATCACCATCTTACCGCCCAGATGAATCCGGCCGGAAGGCATGAATCCGCTCATCACCGCGAATTTGTCTTTCGTTTGCATTGCCCTTAGCACTTCGTCATAACCGCGATGGCCCACGATTATGCCCCTTCGCATATACAGATGCGGCGTTTTTATCCGGGTCAACGCATCCTGAAACCGTGAGATACCGAAGTCTTCAAATAGGTTCGTATAATCTTTTATATCCGTAACACCCCAGGGGTCTATCTCGGCTGCTGCACTACTAACCGGTCCTTTCATCAGGCTATCACCCTTCACGTTTCACTACGCTTAATTCATAATCGTGTATTACCGGATTGGCGAGTAGTTTTCTACACATTTCTGCCACTTCTATCTTCGTCTGCTCTTCATCCTCACTATCTACGTCTATTCTAAACGTTTTCATTGTTTTTACGCCATGTACAGTTCTAAATCCAAGTAGGTTCAACGCTTTCTTCGTGTTCTCACCTTCAGGGTCTGTAACCCCCTGCTTTAGTTTTATCGTTACGTCTATTTCCATTGTCATGTCATTTACCTGAAACTTCAGGTTAGGATTAGATATGCACCTGAGATTAAAAACTTACTCTGTTAAAGATACGATTCATTTCCGGTGTTCTTGATTTAATACACGCCATTTATATGAGATAAGACACAATATGGATAATTGTTGACAAAATGGCGCGAAGGGAAGAGACCGCAGAAGAACGAACTGAGAGGTGGATGGCAAGAGAAGCGGAGAAAGCAGAGGAAGGTGGCAGGAAAGTAAAGAAGGTTAAGTGCACCAAGTGTGGTAAAGAAGTGGAAGAATTTATGGAGGTCGCAGGGAGACCCCTTTGCGTAGATTGCTATGAAGAAGAGCAAATGGACGAAATGGGTGCTATGGCTATGCCAGGCGAAGGTGGGGGCGCGGGTTAACTAAAATGGAAGAGAAGAAGAAATACGCATTGCCTATTCCCAGGGGTATGACCACAGGCATCGTGTTTGAAGCTGCGGAGAAGTTCGGGTTGGAAATAGACCAGGAAGAGGCACCGGACGATGCTTTCGATTCTAGAACTGACATGCCAACGAAGGACTATGTGCCGCGGATGATTTTAGTGTGTGATTCGCCCGAAACATTGATGGAGGCGAAAGAGTACATATCCAAGAAGCACGAAGAATGGATTTCGAATGTGGATGAGTGGCGCAAGATGCGAAACGCGCAAATCATGAAGAAGGTACGCAAACGATAGAGCCGCTATTAGCGTTTTAGTCTCTTAGCGTACCCATATATAGCCACAGATCAAAATAGCCGTTACTATCTTTATTCTCTAGTATCTCAGCTTCAAAATCGTGTTTTAAAATATCGTTCAGAATCACCGTTTCTGCTTCACTCGAAACAGTAAATAAAACTTGTCCGTGTGGTTTTAGCACCTTCGGGACTTCTCTTAGCACTTTTTCCCATGTAAATAGTTCAGAAGGCGTAAGCTTCCCTACCATAAACCCAAACACAGCATCAAATTTGCGGTCAAAGTATGAGGGAAGAACAGAACAATCCAATACAACGCTTTTAGTCGGTTCTAACACACCAGCTTCCACGCCTTTACAAATCTCACACTTGTTTACATCTATGGTAATGGGGAAAATACCCGATTCGTGCAGTGCGATTGTAGCACCGCCATCGCCACATCCAATCTCAAGTGTATTCTTTATTCTGTCTTTGCCACTTAAAAATCGGCTTAGCACCTTTTTCAATGACTCTACACGGTCCCTTGGATAAAAACACTCTTCTTTTAGATTTAAATCGCAATCGCAGAATAATCGGTTCACCAGCCCGAGGGAATAAAATTCCATCAGCCCTTCCCGGAATTTTTCGGTTGTCACAGTCACTTTGCGTTCCTTTGCGCCTCTTATAGCACTCGCAAGCGCCACAAATCTTTCTTGGTTCCATTTATCTGCGATTATATCTGTGAAGATAACCCAGAAGCCTAAATCTTTGTCGTGTATCGCAATGCCTATCAGCTCTTTGTTCTCTGCATATATCCTTAACGTTTCTAATACGTCTTCTTCTTTTACCTTACTGAGATAATCGAGCGTTTTTCCTATCACATTCTGCTCGGCATAACTCGATTCTACCAGCATGAAGTCGCCTATTCCTAATAGTTCGTTCAGTTCCATCTTATATCTTAATCAACCAGATAGTCCTTATCTGCATATTTATCTTCAAGAACACAGATCTTAGCTTTTAAATCACCCAGATAACGAATTAAATATTCCGCTTGTGGACTATCATCCACGTATTCTTTTAACTTTTCAGAAGAATAAGAAAATACGTAGTCACTAACCATGATACCCCCTTTTGCTAAATGGTAAAAGCCTTTCTCATGTCCTCTTCGGTTAGAGTACCGTATTTTCTCAGATATTCTTCTTCCTTGTCCCACATATTAGGGTCTTCATCAACCGCTTTTGCAATCTCTTCAAAAATTAGTGCTAAATCTTCTCTCCCACTTTTTTTATCCGTCATTTTACCTTTTCTCCCCTTTTATGTCACATAGGTCTAATTTAAAAAAGTGCCTTATAAGCTTTTCGGTTATTTCGGGTCGCTAACATCTATCTCGTTTCTCACGCAAAGGTCTTGTACCCCACCAAGTGGGTTAAAACTCCCTTATTTCATGTGGTTCCTACCGCACCACGCATTCTGCCACATACCTCTTTACCGCGTCCCTCAAACATTCTAAATCAGCATCCGCATAAATCATTGCATTAAGAACATTTGTGTCCAAGACGTTTACAGGCACGAATTTCTGTAAGATATAGCGTTTACTACCGCGTATCTGTTTACCTATCGCCAAAATATCAGTCTTACCGAGTTGCGATTTTACTACGGTAGTCCGAAATTCATAATTCAACCCGGAATGCTTAATTAACTCGATGCTCTGCTTTATTTTCGCGGGGTCCGCGTTAGAATTAGTAATCTCGGGGTATCGTGCCAGTGGTGCTTTCACATCCATCGCGAGGTAGTCCACGGTTTTTTGTTCAATCAATTCACTTAAAATCACGGGATTGCTTCCATTTGTATCCAGCTTGACCAGATATTCATCGGCTTTTAGCTTTTTTGTGAATTCCACCAGGTCGGGCTGCAGTGTAGGTTCGCCACCGGTTATTACTACCGCATCTAGCTTTCCGTGTCGCGTTTCTAAAAAAGCAAATATGTCTGCCTCAGGGATAGGATGCGAGAATAGTTCCGGGTACACCAGTTCAGGGTTGTGGCAGTATGGGCATCTGAAGTTGCAGCCCTGGGTGAATACAATTGCACATATCTTGCCGGGATAGTCTATTAACGAAAAACGCTGAAAACCGCCGATTAGCATG
>JAYEOC010000118.1:0-7673 GCA_034722635.1 Methanobacteriota archaeon | reverse complement strand
GAAGTGTCCTTCCAGTGTCACATTCACCTCATCCGCAGCTACCACTCCTGCACTAATCGTAAACACTGCGGCTGCAATAATAAACAGCATCAATAGCCTATTGCAGGTCATGCTGCCACATTCCTCCGCGATATTCTCGTGAAATCCACTCCGCTATCATCACCCACCGTCCTTGTGACAGCAGATGCCGCTCCTGCACCATTCAAACCAAAAAGCAACAAAATACCAACCGCTTTTTTATTATCTATCATCCTCTTTTATCACCGCCGATTGCCCCACAAAATAGTTATTCGCTTCCTTCTTCATCTCCACAAACGCCCCCTTTTTGCCGTTGCCTCCCGCACTATTTCACCTTGTGTTATGCCAATTGCTCATATTCCAATCCGCAATATCTCCAGCGGTCCACGGACGGAAGTTTCGACCACGGGTTTAGCTTAGCGAATAAACTATTTTTAACAAAGGTGTTGCGGTATATATAGTTTGCTGAGAGGACTTAACAGTATGTGTTTGACCGTAAGTGGGGCATTCGTAGTAAGACAACAGAGGAGAACGCTGAAGAGGCAGGTTCCGGGTGTGAAGATGTCGGGGTGCATCTGTTAGATGTATCGTTGGAGGGGGATATTAAATGATGCAGGTGAACACGGGGTTATTGTGTATATACAACAAGAAAAGATAAATGGTTGGTTCCGCACGAGACAGTAGGCCCATCATAGCGGAGATCATGCCCTGTTACCCTTTCCCTCTTCGTCCACCCGACAAAGCATCTCCAGTTCAATCTTTAAATCGAGCAGGATGACTCTTCAAAACTTCGTGCCATCACAATTCCAGAGAAAACAAACCAGAACCTACCCACGTGAATACACAACCTTACCTTCCGAAACATCCATCCTAACCGTATCACCCACTCAGAACTTGCCACTCAAGATCTGCCGGGACAACGGGTCTTCAATCAGCCGTTGAATAGTTCGTTTTATCGGTCTCGCCCCGAATACCGGATCGTAGCCTTTACTTGCTATCAACTCCTTTACGTTATCGCTAACCGAAATAGAAATCTTACGTTCCGCAAGTCTATCATGCAGATACCGCATCTGTATCTCCACTCAAATATCACGCATGAACGGAAAAAAAAAGCGTGAGACGGCACAACGTCCGCCTCACGCAGATGACCGTACTAAGCCGTTGGATAAAAATGGGGCGTAATACCAGCCATCCGATATGTTGCCTTACCGTGTTATATTTCCCTCGCTTTCACTCCCTTCTCTTTCTCAACCTGACATAACTAACTGCTAACAGCGCTGTAACCGCGAACACCACCCCGAAGCCGGGTGTCTGTGGCGTGGGGCTTGCTGTTTGACTTGGCATTGTAGTTGCCGAAGGCACAGCAGTGGGTAACGCTACCGGAGTTGACGTTACTGCTGGCGAAGGTGTAGGTGTAGGTGCTGCTACAAGATACAGCGGCTCACCGAACTCGTCTTTGCCAAAGTTGCCAATCAAATCCTGCCCTTCCGGCGATGACACAAACGCAATAAACGCCTTAGCCAGTTCATAGTTCACAGTCGGATGTTTAGCAGGATTCACGGCTATTGCATTGTAATGATTAACCAGTACAGGATCGCCTTCAACCAGAATGTCCATATCCAGGTCATTCTTCAACGTTACATACGTGCTTCTATCAGTCATGAAGTAACCCTGCTCGGTATTCGCGATTTTTAGTGTGTCGCCCATAAAAGCGTCTGTCTCTTTATACCAGGCACCTTTGGGTGTTACCCCTGCACTTGCCCAGATCGCCATCTCCTTTTTATGCGTTCCTGAATTATCACCTCGTGAAAAGCACAGCGAGTTTGTAGTCGCGATTTTTTTGTACGCTTCTGCAACGTCTGTCATGCCCCGTATACCCGCGGGATCGTCTTTTGGTCCCGCAATCACGAAATCGTTGTACATCACATAAGTCCGGTTTACTCCGTAGCCATCCGCAACGAATTGCTCCTCTGTTCCCGGTGCGTGTACCATTACAAGGTCCACCTTGCCTTCTCTACCGAGATCTATGGATGCACCACTGCCCGCTTTCGTTACTTCTACCTTGCAGCCATATCGCTCCGCGAACGGTTCGCTCAAAGCGTCAATCAACCCGAGTTCATACGGGCTGCCGGTTGCAAGAGTCATTATCGGCTTAGTTGACGGTTCCAATTTAACAGGCAATAAGCCACTTCCTTCTGCCGGCACAATTGGCGGCTGACCCATATCCGCGAAAATCTTCTGCCCCGCATCGCCAATCAAAAACTCCACGAACTCCAGTCCAAGTTCCGGATTATCCGCGTTCTTGGGTACTGTTATACCATACACAATCGGCTTACCGGTTTTCGTCTTTCCATCCACAGTTTCCAGCTTCACCTTTTTGTAATCATCCGTATACTCGACACTGCTCAAATCTATCGGCAACGGTAAATCCACATAGCTCAGGTTATGCTGAACGGCAACGCTTCTGTATTCAAAAGCGTAGTCCAACCCGCCTTCTTCTACCATCGCTACGAGCTCGACTGATTTCGGCCTTATGCTTACCTTATCGGTATTTGGCTTCATGTCTTCCGGCGTCTTTATTAGATACGTGCCTTCCTCTTCGCTTATTGTAATCGCAGTGTTGTCGCGAATCAAATCGTCAAATATCATGTCATCACCGGTATACAGTTCCGCAAGCTGAAACACCATCACCGCTCGATAGCCGCAAGGGTCGAGATTCGGATTTGAGAATGCGTAGATCACACCATCTCGGCGCAGAATCTCGTACCAGTTATCAGGCGTGATTTCATCTGCATACTTGCTCTTCTCCGGATTGTACGCAAGCACCAGATCATTCGTTGCGAATCGTACCACCCAATCTGCATACTCCAGATACATCATACTTGGTATAAGCGTGTAATCCGCAGATGCTACCACATCGCCATTCTTCCCAACATCCGTTACCTGCCGTATCGCAGCTATGCTGCCCAATGACTCACGCCGCACGTCCACGTTCGGATGCACCGCCTCAAACTGTTTTTCTACTTCTTCCAGAGGCACGGCTAAACTACCGGCGTGGAATATTTTTATTGTCTGATCTGATTCCGCACTTGCGGACGGAGTGCAAAAAGCAGTTACTGATACGCACGTAATCACTGCAATCACTATACTCAATACGAAAATTTTTCCCCTTTCCATTTTATTTCAATCACCGATATGCAAATATACACCATTCGACATAAAAAGAGTTTCGGTTTTTTCCCTGTTGGTTTCTCAACAACCCTTTTATCCTCGCACCACATGCACCGAAGTCGCCTTGAAAGTTGCGTAGACTTCATTCCCTATCTGCAACCCGAGGCTTTCACGTGATCGCTTTGTAATAAGTGCTACAAGCCCGGTATCCATCTGCACGCGTGTTAAAGGGCCTATATCATGCAGCTCGTTTATTCTTCCTTTTATATCATTTCTGGCAGTGCTATCCTCCTTGTGTCTGGACAAAATTATCTCCTCAGGTCTTAAGAATACTTTTACCGCATCCCCTGCATGGTACTCAGAAACAGCAAATATATTACTACCTATATCGGCTATTTCTATATCCGCAACGCCTGCCTCATTATTTCGCACGACACCGCTCAATATATTCTCAACACCGACGAAATCGGCTAAATCATTGTTCAGCGGTTTATTAAAAACCTCATGAGGCGTGCCTACCTGCATTATCCGCCCTTGCATCATCACCGCTATTCTATCCGCAAGAACCAACGCTTCTGTCTGGTCATGCGTCACATGAATCATGGTAATCCCAAATTCTTCTTTTACTCGTTTCAGTTCTTCTCTCAGATAATCCCTCGTCCTGGAGTCTAAAGCGGATAAAGGCTCGTCCAGAAGCAATACCCGGGGTTCAATGGCAATCGCTCTGGCAATTGCAACCTTCTGCTGTTCTCCGCCACTGAGCGTAGCGGGATAACGATGCGACAGATGAGAAACACCCAATAAGTTTGCAAGTTCATCCACCTTACGCTTGATTTCGCCTTTTCCCGTCTTTCGCGACTTCAGCCCAAAGCCGATGTTTTCTTCAACCGTCAGAAACGGGAACAGGATATAATCCTGGTAGACCATGCCAATGCTCCGCTCCCGTGGTGGGGCCTCAGTAACGTCACTATCGCTAAGAAGAATTCTGCCACTATCCGGGCGGTAAATACCCGCTATTGTCTCCAGCAAAATTGTCTTTCCCGCTCCCGTAGGACCCAGGATAACAAAATACTCACCTTCGTTTATATCGAGCGTTACATCTCGTAAGAAGAACTCACCTAAATCCTTTGATATGTTCTCTATCCTTATCATTTTCTTTAACGCTCCTTGGTCCTCAGAATACACGGGCAAAACCTCCGTACCTTTCGAAAATGAACAGAGATACAAGCGATATGATAATCAGGATGGTTGCAGATGCAATAGCTAAATCGAGTTCTCCGCAGGACATGTTCAGATATAATGAAATGGGCAAAGTCTCAGTCTTCATTCTCGTTGCCCCTGCGACCATCAGTGCGGCTCCAAACTCGCCTATACCCTTTGACCACGTTATAACAGAGCCGGCCATGAGGCCGTTCTTCGACATGGGCAGTGTTACACGCCGGAATGCCTGCGCCTCTGTGCAGCCGAGTGTCTCTGCTACGTGCTCATATCTCGGATTTATACCCTGAAACGTGCCTCGCAGTATCCTGAACATGAACGGCACATTCACAAAGAACTGTGCAATTATTATCCCCAGTGGCGTGAAGACAAAAACGAGCCCCATTTCAGCAAGTGATTTACCCAACGGTGTCGTGCCGAATAGTATTAACAAGCCCACACCGGCGACCAGCGGTGGTAAAGCCAGCGGTACATCCATCAGGGTATTAATCGCACTCTTGCCAAAGAAGTCATATCGTGCAAGCGCGTACGCCGCCGGTATGGAGATAGCGATACATAACATAGTTGAGATGGCGGCTGTTGTCAAACTCAATTTTATTGCAAATTGTATCTCCTTGGAAGCAAGGCTGGTCATCAGTGCCGGCAGCGTGGTGTGTGTAACCACGCATGCAATCAGGACTGAAATAAAAAATGCGAGTAGTAAGCAGGATAGTATCGTAATAATCTTAATCTTCGACGCTTTCAAGTTATTTAACATTGTATTTGCCCCTCTATGTTCTCTAATCTGGTCTATGCTTACCAGGTTCACCCCTAACCATATCTAAATGGGGGTTACTAAGCCACCCGCTTTTTGCAGCCGGCCTGTTGTCAAACTGCGGGATGAGGGGTTTTATATCGAGAAGCGGTGTCCCATCCAGGATGTCAACCTCGCGGATTTCCAGTAAGTTCCCTTTAACTCGTTCTAATTTCACGACAGACAATCCAATGGGATTTGGCCTGTTGAAATGCCTTATGGAGAAGATTCCGTGCAGTTCATCATCTAAAAATGGCTTTGAAATCAAAGAATAGCCATCAGCGAGATGGAAATGATAAATGAGGATGATGTGCGAGAAACCCTCGATGTCTTTGAGCCCTGCGGCATATTCCGGATATATCTCTACCTCCCCCTTAGCGTCTTTTGCGAATACGCCTTGAATGGGTGCGTCTTTTTTATCTTGGAATTCCGTGTGGATCACTCCGATTGGTTGGTATGTCTTCCGATCCTCCTTTCCCGCCATGTCTTTATCCATCGTCCACCCTTATTCTTTTACTGTATATGCGTCTCTCTCAGAACAAAATTATTCATACTTTTCGTTTGGGTACGTCGTAAACCCGTGCTTCTCGAAAATTGCTTTCCCTTCTTCAGAAGAAACGAAATCAACGAACGTCTTTGCGTGTTCTTTGTTTTCAGAGAACTTCAGCGTGCCTATTGGAATCACCTTTATGATATTCTGCTCCTTGGGTATCTCTATAATATCCGTCTCGCTCTCAGTTCCAATCAAAGATGCTTGCCATATTAGTGATGCGTCCGTGGTGCCCATGCACGTATAGACTACCAGCTCATTTACCGTTGCAGCACGCGCAATGGTATTCGCATCCACGGCATCAAAAATCCCGTTCTTCTCCAGTATCTTCTTTGCGATCTTGCCGATTGCTGCTGCTTTTGGATCACCCAGGACAATTTTTACTTTTGGCGTTGCAAGGTCTTCCAAACAGGTTATATTCGCATGATTTCCCTCAGGAACCGCTATTACTGGTATATGATACGATACATTCTGCTCGTAATCAACAAACCCTTTCTCGTTCGCAGTCTCGATGTACATCGTTGCCCCTGGCATGTAGACGTCGCCCTCTTGCGTTAGTTCTATCTGGCTTAAGAGCGTATTGGAACCGGCATAGTTGTAGTTCACGGAAATGCCGTATTTCTGCTCGAACACGCTTCCAATTTCATCCATTGGCTTTCTCATCCCGGCGCCGGAATAGACCATGAGTGAAGAAGTTTCCGTTGGTGTGGTTGGACGTACCGTTGCAGTCGGCGTAGGAGTCTGCACATCTTCATTGATACAGCCTGCGAACATTACTACCGTTATGATTGCCACTATGGCTATTATACCCAAAAATTTCTTTCTTTCCATTTTGTTTTCATCACCGACATGCGAAGATACACCATTCGACATAAAAAGAGTTTCGGTTTTTGTCGCAGAAAAAATGTGTTTTTCTACCGCCGAGTTCACGAAGAGCGCGGAGGTGAGATAAATAATTGCCCTGACTCTCTGTGATCTTTGCGGGCACCGCGGTAAACAAGTACAAAAAATTTATTTGCTTTCTCTTACAACATACATCTATGAGCGAAGAGAAGACCATCGAACGTAAGCAGATATATAACGGCAGGGTTGTTCAGTTGCGGGTTGATACCGTTTCCTTACCCGGAGGCACAACAAAAAAGCGTGAAGTTGTCGTTCATCCGGGTGCGGCGGCTATTGTTGCATTGAACGATAACGGAGAGGTGTTGCTAGTGGAGCAGTACCGAAAGGCGGTGGAAAGTAAAACTTTAGAGATCCCTGCAGGCACACTTGAAGCAGGCGAATCGCCGGAGGAATGTGCCCGCAGGGAGTTAATCGAGGAAACGGGGTTTCAGGCATTGGAACTGGATAAGCTGGTTGCGTTTTTTCCTTCGCCCGGGTTCAGTAGCGAGATAATACATGTGTTCAAAGCGAGCGGGTTAAAACAAATATATGACGTTGAAGCGGAACTTGCGATACGGTTCGTGGGGCTGGATGAATTATTGGAAAGAATAAGAAACGGCGGGATAAAGGATGGTAAGACCGTTATTGGTGTTTTGATGGCTGCTACAACGGATTAGAATGTTTATGTTTGTGCAACTGTTAGGAAGCCGAAAACGTCTGAAATGGCGTTAGCCTCTTCTTGTAGCCTGCAGCAGATTAAGTATAGGGCGATTGCTCGCCCATTCTCATCTCAAAAAGGTACGCGAAAAGTTTAGCAGGTGTGAATGATAACATTTTAAGTAATGTTGCGATTATATCTTTGTGATACCAGATGTTTATAGAATTCAAAACAGAAGTTGAGCACGTGCTGAAAGAGGCATTGGAAAAAGCGTCTTACAAATATGAAAGCCTGGACTTAGCAGAGAGCGACCATGCGGATATTTCATCCCGAGTTGCGTTCGCTTTAGCACACGAGTATAAGAACTCACCGAAAAGCATAGC
>JAYEOC010000117.1:0-25156 GCA_034722635.1 Methanobacteriota archaeon | reverse complement strand
GTATTAGGGATACTCCCAATCACACTGTTCCCGTTATTAACACGCCAACCAAACGTATTAGGGATACTCCCAATCACACTGTTTTCGTTATTAAAGCGCCAACCAGGTATTGTAGGTTGTCTTTCGGGCACCTGCCCTGTGGTACCGTTACCCGGCGGGAAAATGCGATAGCTCGGATTTCGGGATTGCCATCCAAACGTGGATTTATTCAGATACTCCCGGGCACCGTCCATCATACTATATCCATTATTAGCCCGGTCCTGTGGTGCCTCGGCCTCAAATGCCGGGAACCTCCACGAGGGTTGTCCTGCTGACGCATCCGTATCTATATTTGCTACTTTATCAGTAAGCTCTCCAGATGGCCCCCGTACGTAATAGCCCTTTTGCCCGGTTGCAACTGCGGCACTAGCGAAAGCACTCAGGATAACTAACCCGGCCAGAGCCAATACCCCTAACTTTTTTGTTTTAATCATGTTATTACCTCCTCTGTTCTACTCTACATTAACAATTAGTCATAACTATCTTACGCACTCTTTGCCGGTATCTCGCTTAGTTTTCACCAAAAATTTTCCAGCCGTCGAGAACCAGCATATTGTTTCCGCTACCCTGATTATTCATATACCACCGGACATTGTCCATCATACCGGATCCACTATCGTCCCGACCAAACGTATTTTCTTCTGGTAACTGCTCTGTTGCATTATACCCTGTTGCATTACGAGGCGAAAAAATGCGATAGCCCTGATATTGGGATTGCGTGGATTGATTCAGATAATCCCGGACATGGTCCGTTATACCGTATCCCCTATTAAGTTCCCAACCATGTGGCGTCTCAGCCCCCGCCGGGAACCTCCACGAGTGCCCTGTAGGCGTATACGAGTCTATATTTGGTACTCTCTCAGTAAGCCCACCTGAATGACCCCGTACGTAATAGTTCTTTGCCCCATATGCGATTGACGTACTGGCCAGAACACTCAGGATAACTAATCCTGCCAGAGCCAATACCCAAACCCTTTTTGCTTTATTCATATTAATACCTCCTCTGTTCTATACTAATAGTTATACATTGACCCTTTATAAACTTTTCGCTCCTAGTCTATCATAAAGGGGCTTGAGATGAAGAAAGTGGGTATTGCAGACACGACATTTGCAAGGTATGATATGGGTGCCGCGGCAATAGACGAACTGAGGAAGAGCACATCGGTGAAGATACTGCGGTACACAGTCCCAGGCATAAAGGATTTGCCCGTGGCTGCGAAGAAGTTAATAGAGGCGGAAGGGTGCGATATTGTGATGGCGTTGGGCATGCCCGGGCCTAAGCCGATAGACAAGCAATGTGCACACGAAGCTTCGCTTGGGATTATAGCCGCGCAACTTCTCACGTCCCGGCACATAATCGAGGTGTTTGTACATGAAGACGAAGTTGAGAAAGAGGCAGAACTTGCGTGGCTTGCGGACAGTCGTGCAAGAGCACATGCACAAAACGTGATTACACTGATTTTTACACCCGAAAAGCTGGAACGGGAAGCGGGAACGGGAAAGCGAGAAGGTTTCGAGGATGCGGGTCCTTTAGTATTATAACCTTAACGCTGTGACAATTCGGGCGTATGCTGAAATAGTACCTCGTCTTGCTCATAACTACGATTTAAACGTAGAGCGAGCTCTGCCTTTATCAATTCCCTACTCAGGTAAGAAACGTGTTCTAGTATTGAAACCAGCCCCAGTCGCAGGATTGTATCCATCACCTCTTTTGCACTCGTCCCTACTATTCGTTTCCCGGTGGGCATATGTTTAGCACATATCTTTTCAGTGTTTTCGTCTTCTAGTTCTATAATACCGATTCTAAAACTACCTTTAGGGTCAAGGTGCCACTTATCATCCGCGTTTGCAATAATAAAGTCTTTATCTGGATTTTTCATGACCGGCTTCGTTTTCTTCTCCTTAAACATCAATAGGTCGAGTCCAACGTCCTTAGGAGCACTGTTGCGTGTCTTCGCGAGCATCATCAGCTCTGATGCAACTCGCAACTCTCTTACACTGCCTTTCGCTTTAGCACTGTATTCCGGTGTAAAAAGGAACTCCGCGTTCAATTCGGATGCGATACCCGCTAAAACCGCATTTACACCTACCGAGTCGGCATCTATAAGTTCTGTGACGTTACCAGCACCGAAGAATAGAGGTGTTTTTTTGTCTCGCAACCGGAATAGATAATAGTTGTAGATAGATTCTGCGAGTCCGTAACCAATGGCATTCAATACGGGGTCAGCGATTATGCGTCTTATGCCATGCACCTCAGCCAGTTTCAGGTTCTCGAACATACTCGCGTGAGTAGCGTCAGAATCGGGAATTACAACTGCTGCTATATCATTCCCCGCTATTGCATCAGCCACCGCCGCAATATTTTCTTTGTTCACGCTGAGTACCATATCGACACCGGATTCTATACCCGCGAGTATGAGTTCTGCATCTAACGTATCCACGGAAATGGGGATGTCAGATGCGAAATTTAGAGCGGTTTTTACAGCGTTCTTAACTTCGGCTGGTTTCGCACCGATATGAACGCCAATGTCTATAATATCCGCGCCGCAATTCATGAAGTACGCCATTTTTTTGTGTAGTTCCGCTTCGCTCATCAAAGTTGCATCCACGAGCTCGGCACACACTTTCATTCGTGCGCCACCGCCGATTTTAGTGGCTTTTATACGGAACGTTTCTTTTACTTGGCGTTCTAATTCAAACAACTGTTTATACGCATCTTCTAATCGCGTTTCTGCCAGGAACTCCTCGGCTGGGATATGCGCAGAGAACTCCAGTTTATCGGCGGCTTTTAACGTTTCTCCGAGGTCATATGCGTTTCGGGGCCCAAGTCGAACAGAAGTGGCTATCTCTTTCTCTAAACCCGTAAAATCAGCTTTGCAAAGGCCGGATACTAAGATAAGGTCGGGCATTTCAGAATGCTTTTCCAGTGCTTTTTTCAGCGATTTGGGTGTGGAAAACGCGGCAATATTCAGGTCCTGTGTAAGCACCTCGCAGTCGAACGGTAAATTCACGGCTCTTAGTGCCGCCTTAACCATCCCTTCTGCTTTCTTTCCTGTTGCCAACAATATCTTCATATTTGCTTTTCCTGGTCATAAGGCGAATTGATTATCAGTTGGTCAATTTTGGATTTCATGTTTACTCCAGCGTTTGAAGGATGCCTTCTATAACCTCAATGAGTGGCGGTAAATCTGTGTTGACTGTTTCCCAAACGATGTACAGATCCACACCATCGTACTCATGTATCATCATGTTGAGCATACCAATCATATCGCTCCACGGCAAATCGGGAAACGTATTCTGGGTTTTACTTGATGTCCGGCGGGCTGCCTCACCTATAATCTCCAACCGGCGGATTACGGCGTCCTGACACTGGAGATCGTCAAGAAAATCCTCTCGGCTCATTCCACGAACATATGTTAGAGCGATTTCTGCTGCTTCCAGAATATCCAGTAAGTGTCCTTTATCACGTTGCATAGATCGCCTCGGCTGAATTTAAGATAGCATCCCTGCGAATGTAATTCCGGCTGGATTCGATACCCCGACGGCTGACTATGTCCACTTCGCGTCCAAAGATCTCTTTGAGTTCGTCCTGCATGTGAACGAGATCGAATAGCGTATGCTTTGCATCCACATCGAAGGTGACGAGCACGTCTATATCGCTATCAGCGTGAAACTTGATCCCCAGCACAGATCCGAACAGTGCGAATTCGCGTATCTTCCATTTCTTGCAGAACTCGGCAATCTGCTCTTTGGGCAGCTCAATCTGCGCTCTGGTCACTCATCCACCTCCACGATCTTCAAGCTTTCAATTCCGCGGTCATCCACAATCTTCACAGCAATCTGCCGGTTACCGCCTACTTCAAAAGGTAGGGAAACAGTACCGCGGTATACTTCGATTAGTTCCTCATCTATCTCCGCCATCAGGTTCTTTGCCAACCGCGTCCCGCCGTCTTTTGCACCGGCCATCGGGAAGAAGACCTGTCCTGGATAGAGACTTCTCTCGTCATAATCGGTGTCAAGCATCCACATAGCAATCTTTTCCGTGCCGCCGGATTCAATCGTACCGATTTTTGTGTTGTAATAACCAAACCCAAGAACATCCACCCGATACTTGCCCTTAACTTTCCCTTCCTTTATCTTTTCCACGCTCACATCCGGCTGACCGATGAGCCAGAAGCTCTCGTTATTAGTACGCTCTTTTCCTTTGTGGTCGTATTGTTCTATATGTTTCTTCCTGGATTTTTGGCGTCCTGGCATTTGAACCTTCTCACGTATCGTGAATATTTTTATTAAGACCGTGGCTACTATAAAAAATATTGCGCTTTTATGTTTACACCTTTGTAAACCTTTTTACGTGCAAAAATGTATGCTCAAATCGCATCTATGCACCAACCAACGCCTGTCGTAACAGTTCCTTCTGCTGCACCGAGAGATTCCTTGGCGTTTCCACAATTACACGCACATACAAATCGCCACGACCCTTACCCCCAAGCCGCGGCATTCCCAGCCCACGCAAACGAAGCTTGGCATCGGTCTGTGTTTCAGCCGGTATTTTTAGCTTCACCTGCTTACCCTCGATAGTCCGGACCATGATTTCACCGCCTAATGCCGCCTGTGCGAAATCAATCGGTGCTTTCAAAGATAGGTCATTGCCACGCCGTTCAAAGACCGGATGTGGTAGTACGTTTAATACTACATACAAATTACCGGGTTTACCACCCATCTGCGACTCAGGAGGTCTGCCGGCATTCGGTACCTTTATCTCATAGCCCGAACCCACACCCTTCTTAATCTTAAGCACGATTTTTGTACGTTTTGATACTGTGCCTTTACCGCCACATGCGCTGCATAAGTCAAAGTTAGATTTGCCGGTGCCTTTACACTGCGGGCATACCGTAGCGGTTATCACATGGCTACCGCCTCTACGTTGCACGTTTCGTATCTGACCGGCGCCGTTGCAATATGGACATGTACTGGATTTACCGGAACGAGTTCCCGAACCGCCACACGCCTTGCATCTTCGAGACATTGGCACTTCTATCGTCTTCTCCGAGCCCATAGCCGCATCTTCAAGCGTGATGTTCAAACTCAACCGTACATCAGCACCGTGAACCGGTTTTTGTATCCTCTCTCCACTATCAAATAACGTGTCAAATATGCCGCCGCTACCCGTAAATCCGGGGCTGGACGCCGACCTGAAGTACGAATTGAATATCGCACTGCCAAAGATGTCTTCAACATCCTGAGAATGTGTGAAATTGCTCCAATCGAACCCTTCTGGTCCAAACGCTTCATCCGCAACTCGTGACCCAATTTGGTCATACTTCGCTCGTTTCTCCGTGTCCACCAGCACCTCGTAAGCCTCTGAAATCTCTTTGAACTTCTCTTCCGCTTTTTTCTTGTCGCCTTTGTACGTATCCGGATGATATTGCTTCGCCAGCTTCCGATAGGCACGTTTTATATCTTTCTCTTTGGCATCTTTGCTAACGCCAAGTATCGCGTAATAATCTTTCTTTGGCATAATACCTCTACACCAGTCTCAGATGCACTAATAAGCATCGGTTTAGCTTATAAATATAAAAAGCCCAAATACCAATAGCGTTTGGATTTAGGCTAGACTTTTAGTGCAATCCCGATTTTTCGCTTAATCCTCCTCATCCACCACTTTATATTCCGCATCCGTGGTACCCTGTCCTTCACCTTTGGGTGCTTCTTGCTGCTGATGCTGCGCTCCCGCTTGCTGATACGTCCGCGTGGAAATCTCGTGGAATGCTCGCGTCAACTCATCCATATCAGCCCGTATCTTCTGGACCTCTTCGCTCTTCAGCGTCTCCTTCAGTCGTTCCGTGATAGCATTGATCCGCGTTCGCTCGTCACTCGTGACTTTATCGCCCAAATCCGTGAGTGCTTTTTCGGTTGTATATATAAGATTTTCTGCCTGATTCTTCGTTTCGATAGCGTCACGGCGTCTTTTATCGTCCTCTTCAAACTGCTTCGCATCATCCACCATCCGGTCTATATCACTTTGCGATAATTTGGTTGAAGCCGTAATTGTAATTGCCTGTTGCTTACCCGTGCCCTTATCCCTGGCTGTGGCACTCAATATGCCGTTAGAATCTATGTCGAAGATAACATCAATTTGTGGCACACCCCTTGGCGCGGGCAGAATATCCATCAAATGGAACCGTCCAAGAGACGTATTATCACGTGCAAATTCTCGTTCGCCTTGCAGGACATTTATCTCGACACTAGTTTGGTTATCGGCAGCAGTCGAAAAAGTTTCACTCTTCTTTGTGGGAATCGTGGTGTTCCGCTCGATCAATTTCGTGGTTACGCCACCCAGGGTCTCAATACCAAGCGATAAAGGTGTAACGTCCAGCAGCAGCACATCTTTCACTTCGCCCGTTAGCACGCCGGCTTGTATCGCAGCACCCATAGCCACGCATTCCATCGGGTCAACGCCTCGCTCGCCTTTTACACCCACGTAATCGGAGATAAAACTCTGCACTATCGGCATCCTTGTCGGTCCACCCACGAATATGACCTTGGAGATGTCCGACTGAGTGAGTTTGGCATCTTTTAAAGCCTGGTCTATCGAGATTGTGCATTTATCTACTATGGGCCGCACGAGTTCTTCTAATTTCGCTCGCGTTAGTTTCGTCACGAGATGCTTAGGACCCGAAGCGTCTGCGGTGATAAACGGCAGGTTTACATCTGTCTCAAGTACATTCGACAACTCTATCTTCGCCTTTTCGCAGGCCTCCCGCAATCTTTGTAACGCCATATTGTCGTTCCGTACGTCTATTCCCGATTCCGTCTTGAACTCTTCCGCCACGTGGTCCACAAGCGCGTTATCCATGTCCGTGCCGCCCAATTCGGTATCGCCACTCGTGGATATAACCTCGAATACGCCTTCACTGAACTCCATTACCGTTACATCCAGCGTACCACCACCGAAATCGAATACCAGTATCTTCTGCTCAGTATCTGTTTTATCAACGCCATACGCAAGAGCCGCGGCTGTTGGTTCGTTTATTATTCGAACGACTTCCAGACCGGCAATCGCACCTGCATCTTTAGTCGCCGTCCTCTGGTTGTCATTGAAGTATGCCGGCACCGTTAAGACCGCTTTGTCCACTTTATCGCCTAAGAACGATTCAGCATCGCGTTTTATCTTTTGGAGAATGAATGCGGTTATTTGCTGCGGTGTGTATTCCTTGCCCTGAACCTGCACCTTATAGTCCGAGCCCATCTTGCGCTTGATCGCAATCACAGTACCTTCGGGGTTGGACACTGCCTGCCGTTTCGCGGGTTCGCCAACCAGCATTTGCCCGTCTTTCGTGAATGCGACATACGACGGAAACGCTTTGCCACCGAGACTAGTCCCCTCTGCGCTTGGTATAATCGTTGCTTTTCCACCTATCAATGCGGCTGCTGCGGAATTGCTCGTGCCTACATCTATACCTATTGTTTTTGACATTTTTTACCTCTCTAAAATCTCTTTGTATATTGTGCTATATAGCTGTTTTTCCTTTATAAACTTTGACGCCGCATCCGGGATTACCTCACCGGGCAAGTTCTCTTGCCTTCTGGATATTCTCTTTGTCACCTCTCCGAGTATCAACAGGTGTTTCAAGTATCATCGGCAACGCCCTTAGGCGGTCGTCTTTTAGTATAACCCGAAAACCATCTTCGCCTATGTATCCAAGCCCGATATGTTCATGCCGGTCCAACCGCGAGTTAAAACCCGCTTTTGCGTCATTCAGATGGATTAGCTTCAGACGGTCAATGCCTATAACCTCATCAAAAAGTAGCAGCGTTGCATTCAAAGCATCAGCAGTCCGTAATTCGTATCCCGCAACAAATGCGTGGCATGTATCGAAACAGATTCCAATTCTATCCTGATGCTCACTATCGTCTATGATATGGCGTATATCCTCGAATGTGGTGCCCATACTGTTCTTTGTACCTGCGGTATTCTCAAGAAGCAGCATCACTTCGTTATCAACTTCACGAAAGGCCGTGTTCAGCGCGTCCGCAATCCTCAAAAAACCCGCGGGTTTGCCCGTACCTCGATGACTACCAAGGTGTGTGACGATGTACGGAATTTGTAGAGTCTCGCACCGTCTCAATTCCGTGATAAGTGCTGCTACTGACTTTTCATAGACCTCATTGCTCGGTGCGGCGAGGTTTGGGAGGTATGGCATGTGATCCACAGGGGGAAATGTCCCGGAATGCTTGACCTTCTCAATGAACCGTTCTATCTCAATCTCTTTGAGTTCCCGGATTTTCCAGCCCCTCGGGTTTCTCGAGAATATCTGGAACGTATCACAGTCTTTCTCTATTGCTCGGTCCACGGCCTTATCTATTGACCCTGCGATTGAGACATGAATGCCAACGCGAATCATTATCAATTCTCCTATCCTAAAAGGATTGATAGCTATAGATAAGTAATTTTCTGAAGAGTGTAATGCGAACTGTCGAAAGAATCGTAACGCAGGATAAGCGAAAACGGACTGTTACGCTTAGACCAAAAGGTACGGGATTGGACTATAACGGCTGCAGAGACGTTATAGAGGGTGGACAAATGGTTTCTGGCTTACAGATGCGCTCTTTTAGGTGTGTAGCCTATACAACGCTGAAAGTCAGGTAATAAAGCAATTTCACTCACTTTACGTAAACTTGCCCTGCTCTATTTCCCGGAGGCACGACTTCACTTTACTCACGATTTCGTTTAATTTCTCCTGTGTAACACTTTCACTTCTCACAATCTCGGATACGATACCCACAACTTTTCCCGGGGTCTCGCCTTCTTTATTCCTCGTGCTCACCCCGACAGCCTCGAAATCCTCAAATGATACAGGACTTTGACAAAGAACAATTGCCGGTATCTTTACCCGTTTCAACACAAATCGTAATTTATAGATGAAATGCGCTTTTACATTACCGTGATGTTCTACGAGAAGTTTATGCCGCCCGATTATATCTATCTCCTCATGCTCTAATCCGAAGGTTGCCGCATGCCCGCCACTTGACGGTGCATCTCTCGGTGTGCCACCACCGGCATTTAAAATTAATACACCCGTATTCACACCTTTTTCCCTTAACTCTATGGTTATCTCACATACCGGCTTTGGCACATGCCGGGGTCCGGGAGTCATTGCAACCGCGATTACATCGTTATGCCAACCTTTCGCAAACGTCCCTCGCTGCGCGATGCCACCACCTAACCCAAGCGCTTGCCCTTTTCTACATGCTACCAACTGTGTATCTCTACCAACTGCCATAATAAACTAATTTACACCTTACCATTTTAAGCCGCTTTCAAATCCTCTATCTTCGTTATTTTGCCATTCTCCATGTGCGCTATTCTATCACAGACCAGATTAACAAAGTCCAGGTCGTGGGAGACGATCAAGAACGTAATGCCCAAATTCGCCCTTGCCGCCCGTATGGAATCCGCAACAAAGTTCTTTGTTATCGGGTCCATTGTCCCCGTTGGCTCATCAAGTATAGCGATTGCCGGTTCTTTCATCAATATTTGTGCGAGTACTATCCTTTGTCTTTCTCCTACACTCAGTTGTGTATGATCTTTGGATAGTATCTCCTCGGATTCTTCATCGCTAAATCCAATCCCCTCTAATATGAACTTCACCTTCATTCTCGCAAGTTCTTCGGGCACCTGCACGCCTATACAACTTGTGAGGTTCTCTAATACCGACCTATCTGGATATAGAGAATATTCCTGGTGTAACATAGACACGTGTGTTGATGTTTGCTCTCCACTTCCTGGTGTAGTCGCACTCCATGAGATCCACACTCCGGTCTCCGCTACCCGCCCTACATCTATCCACTTCTCGCCGGACCTTATCAAGACAGTGCCACCAGTTACAGGGTCTATATGCGATATAATCCTGGCCAGGCTCGTTTTACCCGAACCGCTTTTGCCTAATAGCCCAAATATCTCATTCTCATTTATTGTTAGCGAAACATCATCCACTGCCTTTACCATCCCACGCCATACCGAATAATAATATTTCTTGCAATGCTCTATCTTTATCTTCGGTTCACCGATTTTCTTATACTCTTCGCGCTCTTTTTGCCCGACCTGCTTCTCAAATTCGGCTATGACCTCTTTTGAATTACCGTATTTCACTATTTCGCCGTGCTCAAGCCATAACGTCTTTTCTGTTAGTGCATCTATCACGTAAGGCCAGTGAGAAGTAACAACCATAGTCATTCCTTCTTTTGTGCTTTCAATAAGCGCTTTGTGCACGAGCTTTGCCGTCTCAAAGTCTAACGTACCCGTGGGCTCATCTGCTAACAGTAGCATAGGATCTAAAGCAAGTTGTCGCGCGAGTACTACCCGTTGTTTCTCGCCACCACTAAGATCGCTCGCGGGGAATGTGACCCGATGAACCATTTTCACTGCTTTCAGCAAGTCATAAGCACGTCTGAATCGTTTATCCGCGGGATATTTCCGGTTCTCCAAAGCCTGTATTACGTTATACATGACTGAATCGTCACCGTATAGCCCAAAAGTACGCTGCAACATAATAGCAACACTTCGCCTCACTATACGCCTTGTTTCATTGTCTGTCCAGTAATTTAGCTCCTTCAAGTCCAATGTTGTTCCACACTTGATGCACGCCTCTCCTGCTTTACTCGGTACGCCCACCCACTCGCAGGACGGGCACATTGCCACTCTGAAGATAATTTCACCAGAAGTGGGTTTGTATTCCTCGGTCCCTCTTAGCATGTGAAGCAAAACTGATTTA
This sequence comes from Methanobacteriota archaeon, assembly GCA_034722635.1. Lineage (GTDB taxonomy): Archaea > Halobacteriota > Syntropharchaeia > Alkanophagales > Methanospirareceae > QENJ01. The sequence goes on along the minus strand of JAYEOC010000117.1, from coordinate 14,339 downwards.
CCAGCACCACTTCTCCCGAGCAGCCCTAACGGCTCCCCCTCATATATATCCACGCTCACGTTCTTCAGGACTTCTTTTCCGTCGAATTCTTTACATATATCCCGTATTCTTACGAATGGCTCTTTTTTAACCATTTTTACGCTCACCCATTTTAATAATATATATAAACTACTTTTAGAGATCCCTAAAATCTTCTATCTCCACTACTTTCCCCTGCTCCATCCTCGCTACTCGATCACATACCTTCTCTGCAAAGTCGAGGTCATGCGTAACAATAACAAATGTTATGCCCAAATTCTCTCGTGCTTTTATTATCGTCTCTCCTACGTATTTTTTTGTTACCGGGTCCATTGTACCCGTGGGCTCATCAAGCACGGCAATATTAGGCTCTTTCATCAGTAATTGCGCAATCAGTATCCGCTGTTTCTCACCTACGCTCAGTTCCTCATGCGTCTTCGGTAGAACCTCTGCTATTTCTGCATCGCTGAAGCCCACACCTTCAAGCACGAACTTTACTTTCATCTGTGCCAGATCATCGGGCATGCTCAAACCTATGCCAGTCGTGAGGTTCGCCCAGATAGTAAGTTTTGGGAATAACGAGTATTCCTGGTGTAAAACACCAACAAAATGTGATCTCCACTCGGTCATACCGCCCACAATTACTCCGTTTTCTATGAATGTCCCGGCATCCTTCTTTGATGCTTCATACCATCTATCTCCGACTTTCACCCAGGCTTTACCACCTGTTCCTGAATCCAAATGGCATACAATCCGCATCAAACTCGTTTTTCCCGAACCACTATGCCCTACAACCCCGAATATCTCATTCTCATTTACTTCAAGCGAAACGTCATCCACCGCCTTTACCACGCCTCGCGAAGCCGAGAAGTAATACTTCTTCAGATGTTCCATTCTTATCACAGGGTCGCCGAACTTTTTAAACTCCTCGCGCTGTATCTCTCCTACTTCCTTCTCAAATGCGGTCACCACATCATCCGTATTGCCATATTCCACTATCTCGCCCTTATCAAACCATACCGTTTCCTCTGTCAACTCGCGAATTACATAAGGCCAATGAGAAGTGACGAGAAAAGTCGTCCCACCCCTTGTTGTATCTATCAGTGCGCGGTGCACCACCTTTGCCGTTTCGTGATCTAACGTACCCGTGGGCTCATCAGCCAAAAGTAAAATAGGTGCCAGCGCTAACTGTCTTGCAAGCACCATTCTCTGCTTCTCACCACCACTGAGGTCTCTCGTATCCGGCATGTTTACACGATGCAACATCTTTACGGATTCTAGAATTTCATAGACCTTCTTCAGCCTCTTACTCTTTGGATACTTTGTCCGTTCCAGTGCCTCTAATATATTCCAGATGACGCTTTCGTCACTATACAATGCGAAACTGCGCTGTAGCATGATAGCAATCGCACTCTTTAACGTCCGCCTCATCTCCTTATCCTGCCAGAAATTTACTTCCTTAAACTCGAATTCCGTAGCACATTTAGGACATTTATCCCCTACCCTGCTCGGGCCCTCTAACCAGGTACAACCGGGGCAATATGCCAATCTGAATATTATGTCACCGCTATCAGGTGCGTATTCGTCAGTACCGCGCAGCATACGCAGTAATACCGATTTCCCAGCGCCACTCTTTCCGAGCAGCCCTAACGGCTCCATCTCTTTTATATTCAAACTCACGTTCTTCAAGACGACTTTGTCTTCGAACTTCTTGTTCACGTTCCGAATTTCTATAAACGTCTCTTTCTCTTCGCCCATCTCTATTTACCCCTCATTTTTGAACTTTAATTTTATAATCAAGAAACAACATAATCCCTGTCCTCGTGTTGCACAGAAATGTTGCCCCGTGTTTATGTTTAAACGTTTATTCTTCACTTATAAACTTTTCTATATTCTTCACCGCCTCTTCTTTAGCACCACTATATCGGGTCGCGGAGAAGCTTTCGAGCCTGCGAACTCGCGCTTGCAACGCTCGCACAACTCCCGCGCGGTAAGCGTAACGACTTCCTCTGATCCCGGTAACTTCCGTGCATAAATGAATTCCGGTTTTACACCCACGGATTTACTTAATTCGCTCAGTATCGCATTTATCTTCTCTTTAAACACATCAACATCATCGCTTTGCAGTCCTCTCAGATCAGCAGCATAGCCAACACAGCCACATGCCATCCCGAATACCTTCACCTCCGGCACGAATATGTTCCCTACTAAATTCCTCAGTTCGCCCTCGAGTTTTTTCCTACTAGCACCTAGTTCTTCTTTCACTTTTTTATCACCTTCAATACCTTACTTGTTAGTTCATCACAATACCGGCAGTCATCACATATCTTTTTGCAGTTCTTCCATTGATCTATGCACCCATCCAGGAGTCCATTATCCAGATAAAAGGTATATCTAAGTTCTGAAGGGCAATCAAGTACTTCAAGCAGGTTGCCTTTGAGTTCCCTGCGATGATAGGCTTCCATGCAATTTAAAATCCATCTGACCGCATTCGCTCTACCCGAAATCTTGAATTCATCAATGCCTATTGCCTCATAAGCCTTCAAGTCTTCCGGCCTTATCCACGGCGAGCGGATAATTTGCGCGGGGTCTCGAACACGGATGGATATGCACTTATCAAAATAGTAATCGCCAAAGGTATTTGGGGGTTGCACCTGAGCATTCTGGGAAGAAGCAGCACGAGACGATGTTATATGCGAGAAGAGGTTGAAATGCGCATGCCTGAAAGGGCACTTATACAGACAGCCTTCGTTCACGAGTACCCGGATGTCGCAATGGACCGCTTTCTTTATCGCTTTTAAAATCCCGAAGTCACGGTTTATGTTCGTGTCCACTGCGATTGCATCAGCCCCAAGCGCTTCGAAGAATTCAGCACGCTGTGGCGAATCCACATGTGCCACGCATGATACGACAGTCTCCATCGAGTGTTCTCTTAAAAGCTCGACAAAATACGGCTCCGCCACCGTAACGCCATCCACGCCTGCTTTATTCAGCTCACTGAAATACCAGTCGAACGTCTTATAACCATGCAATGTCAGGTGATAGCCACCTAAGCATGAAGGGTTCATTACGATATTCAGCTTTACGTTGTGCTGATGTGCATAAGCTGTTTGTTCCTTTATCTCATCAACAAGCGCGGCATGTAGTGTTACCCTTCCGCTACCCATAACATCCGGCGAGCCAGCCATATAAACCTCTGCTACGTCTTTTAGACCTTCGGATTCTCTATACGCCAGTATCTCCTTCAAAGCAGGAAAATGCCCGGGATGCGGTATTATTAATCTCATTTGATAATTGTTAACGCCTCCTTCGTCAGTTCATTACAATAACCGCATTCGCCACAGACCTTTCGACACTTCTTCCAGTGCTCTATAGCGCCATCAAACTTTTCATTATCCATATAAAACATATACCGGAGTAGTTGCGGGCAGTCCAGAAGTTCAAGCAGGTTGCCTTTGAACGACCGGTGAGAATAAGATCGCATGCACTCTATAATCCAGTTCACCGCTTTCGTCCGCCCGGATAGTTTGAATGTATTTATTCCGATTGCTTCGTATTCTTTCAGGTCTTCCGGCCTTATCCAACCAGACTTGGTTATCTGTGTTGGATCTCTCAAGCGGATATTTATGCACTTGTCGTAATAGAAGTCAGGAGCGAAAAGCGGAAAACTGGGTTGATTTAAACTGCTGAGATGCGAGGCGAGATTGTAATGCGAATATCTGAACGGACATCTGTACAGACAGCCCTCGTTCACGATTAACTTAATTTCGCAATTAACCGCTTTTACTATCGCTTTTAAAACATCAAAATGCCGGTTTATGTTCGTATCTACGGTCAGCATATCCGCGCCGAGATCTTCAAAGAATTTGGCGCGCTGCGGCGATTCGACATAAGATAAAACAGATACGATAGTCTTCATCGGGAATTCGCGTAGGAGTTCCACGAGGTATGGCTCTGCCACTATAACACCGTCAACTTCTGCTTTGTTCAGTTCGCTAAAATACCACTTGAACATCTTATAACCCTCAAATGTCAGGTGATGTGCCCCGGTACAGGTAGAATTCATCGCGATGTGCATTTTTATACCGTGTTGATGTGCATATTCTGTCTGTGCCTTTATTTCCTCTATTAGCGGCGCGTGCAGCACACCTCTTCCGCTGCCCATCACTTCCGGAGACCCCCCCATAAAAACTTCTCCCACTTCGTTCAAGCCTTCTGCTTCTTTTACTTCTATTATGTCCTTCAGAGCGGGGAAATGTCCGGGATGTGGAATCATCAATTGCATTTTATCTCTCGTGATCAATACTAATTTCGTAATTGAATTATAAAAATGTTACAGAATAAAAAAATAAAAAAAAGGAGGGGATAAAAAAAAGTCCCCTTAGGCACCTAGTTTTGTGAGTGGATGTGGATCCAGTGCATCAATGTCGTGTTCTGCCTTGTTCGCCTCTGAAACGATCATGTCAGTCATACCAACCAGTGGGAACGCTAACGAGGCATTCTCTATTGGTCCGTAAAGCACGAAATCCTGACCCGACACGACTGGTATAACGTTCGATGCTACGTCACAGATCTTGAATACATCTGCACCGAGACCTTCCCAGCCACCCGGTCCTTTCGTCGCATGCTCCTTCCGGAACGCTTTTAACCAGGTCCACGCGGAAGGTGCATTGTGGATACCTAATCCTACCGGAATCCCGAATTTCGATTTGACGGCAAAACCAGCCGCGACTGCTGAGCCCGCTCCGGCACCTATGGGCAGCGTGGCATTATCGCACAATGGTTTCGTTATCCCCAGGTCCCGCGACAGAGACACCAAGCCTTTCTCCATGGTGCCTGCTCCAGTCTCTAACAGATCTACCTTCCCGGCAACCGACGCATCCTTTGGGTTGAACGCCAATACAATTGACGCTTCGATTGGGGAGTTCTTGATCGCTTCGATCTCTTCCTCTGTACACGAGATGTTTATTGAGTTATACACCGCTCGCCCTGTCAGCCCAACTTCATCGGAATACTTGAGTCCTGCAACTTTTGTCTCTGCGACCGTAGAGTCAATCAAGAAAGGAGCGTCACATACGTCTGTACAGAACGCAATCTCTTTCTCCATAGCCTCGGGTGATTCCGAAAAGATCTGCATTATGCAGGGATTACCGGTTAAATCCGAGAATTCCGCTTGCTTGTTCAAGACCTCTTCCGCGGCTTTCTTATCGAATATCCCTTTGTCCGCATCCTCAACCAGATAATGCTTTGCATAGAATATCGTGCCACAAAGAACAGTTGCGCACTCGCCCGGCTGTCCTCCTATCTTCGATCCACCAATGTCATATATATCCTGTTCTCTATCAAATAAAAACATAGTTCTTGTCCTCCTATTATTATCCCATTAGGAATATCACGTACGTAACTATTCCTATCATCACACCGTATAAAAGCCCGATTGTAAAGCCTAATCGTTCTCCTTGCCGTTGCCACAGTTCCCCGGCGACAAATTCCACGGTCTGGTCCATCGTATTTATTCGGTCCAGCAGTTTTGCATGCTCGGGTGGCGTTACTGATACTGGAACCGCAACCTCTTCCAGTTCATGTTCCAGTTTCGCCAGAAGGTCGGCTTCCACTTCGGCTTCTATCTCCTGCTCCAGCACCTCTTCTGTTTTTTTCTCTTCTACCATTCTTCTTTTCTCCTTTTCTGCTCCTACAACACAAGTTTAAGCCCGACTAAAAAGAAACTCGTGAAGAGCCCGATTGCCAGTCCTTTTATCAATCCTGCCCAGAGTCCTGCTGCGAACCGAGAATCTCGACCGATTATAGTTATAAAGTGTCTCAGGTCTTCTATACGTGCGGTTAAAACAGCCGTTTCCGGTGTTTGTTGTACTACTTTCGGTGCTGCCATTTAGATCACCCCCATTATTAACGGCAAAAGGAAGATGAGCGTGGCCAAGAACCCTACTAAGAGTCCCAAGAGCCCGTTCATCGAAAGCCCGGAAGTTAATTTCTGGTCTCGTGCAATCAACTGTGTCTTGTAAGTAATCTGCTCTGCCGCACGGTCTATTGTACCCATATGTGGAGATGCCGGCATTGCTAACGGCATTTCTATCTTGGCTGCTTCCTCGCCCTCGTCTCCTATCTTCACTACCATCGCGTCTTCCGGATATGCCCCGGGATCTCTCGCTATGAGCTCCTGGACCTTTGCATTTATCTTGCCGTAGTCCTCTTCCCCGATCATGTCTATTACTTCGATCTGGTCTCTGAATCGAGCTACCGCTTCATCCGGTAAGTTCTCGATGAATGGAATTGCACCTGTGGATCCTACTACCTTGTGGCTTGACGGATCAACACCACCCTTCACCAGTGCAAGCAATGTTCCACCACTTATATGCCCCGGTACTTCTGCACCTCCGGCTATGAGGAATCGTATGTTCGGATTTGAGATGACGTTCGTTATTATCTTCTCTAACCCGATGTTCTCTGTCTTGTCCGGTCCCTGGATTGCTACTCCTTTCAAATGTTCCATATGGAAATACGATCCATTTGATGATATAGCCACGCAACTCTGTGGGTCACCCACCTCATAGTCGCCGGTGACTAACGGCCATCCATCCGGAACTTCTTTCTTGTCTGCCATTATTACGCACCTCCGCCTAATACTAAGAACCACGCTGCAACCACTATTAGAGCAGTGGTCACCCCAATCATGAAGAACGTCATGAACCCTGCTTTGCTCGCCATTCCTTCTCTGTTTGGCTGTGCCATGTTGAAACTGGAGTAGGGATCAAGAGCTTTGAACAAGTCGTTCACTGCCGCCTCCAGAACCGTTACCTGGTCTTCTATCGGTCCAAGAGTGACTTTATAGAATCCGGGTCTACTGGTACCTACGGTAAGCGTATCAGGATCAAGTACTACTCCATATTTCTCATTTATTACTATCATGTTTCCTTTTTTCCTCCTTATTCTATCGTTTTGATCATCCCTGTTCCGACTGTTTCGTACGCCTCATCCATGCACGCTTTGATGAACATTCTGAAGAAATATGCCCACACTGCCACTCCAAAGATCAATAGCGACACACCGTTCCAGAGTTTCCAGGGAGATGAGATAGTTACTGACACAATACTCCCAAGTTCCCAAGAAAAGCTACTGAGTATAATCATAGCAAAACCCAGAAATGCGCATATCAAGCCTACAATCTGTACTGAACACACCCTCGTTCGTTCTCTGTTCTCATCAGGTCCGAGACATGCGTTATACGGATGGAGCAGCCCGAAACACGTGAAGATGAACATAAACGCAATTAGCCCGGTATTTAATACCTGGTTTACCACGGCATTGAAGTTCAGTGAGCCAGTCACGATAGAACATTCAAGTAAGATAATGAGTGTCCCCGCCATACCTAATTCCATCATCGCACGTTCTAACTTCGGTATTTTCATCGCTATTACCTTCTCATGGTTCGATAGTATGCCAGACACAAGACCGATAACGCCCATCAGGATGACGCCTACTAACACTGCCGGATAGGCCACACCTTCAATGCTGCCATACTTTGCAAGCCCTAATCCGACTAACGCACCTACTACCCCAAAACCGGTAGCCAGCACGCCTATGGATGGAACACCAGTCCCTAACCCATATTTAGATGTCTTCCGTACTGAGTCCATACCCCAGAGGAACGCTAAAATTAACGCTATCCCTTTTATCACCGCGGGTAGTCCCGTAAATACTACTACTATCGCAGCCACGATACCGGCTACAAGCCCCATCTCTGTCTCGTCAAGCGGTAATTTGAACGATAGTCCTTCTTTTGTCGGCTCTTCTTCCACTACTGCTGGTGTTACTGTCATTTTACATCGTCCCTCCAACGGCTAAATAGCTTGCAATTACAGCCATTATTCCACATAGTAGCGAAACAACTAGAGATGTAACCAGAGAAAACGGAAGTCGTTTGAACTTCGGATCATGGAAGCCCTCGATTGTACCCCGTATGTTGTACGCTGCGATGATCGCATTCGGCACGAATATGGATAAAGCTCCAATCGCGGCCGTTCCTGCTGAGAAGTCCGCGTAGTTCAGTAACGCGAAGTACATCAGCGCACCACCGAATCCACCTACGAAACCACCTAACATACCGGAGACATAGACACAATTTGGTACTCCATGTCCATCGGTTTGAGGTGTTTTGTACGGTGCCTGTGGTTCCTTAGTCAAAGGGTCCACATCTACTCTACCCGATACCGGCACAATCCCACAGCCAAAGGTGTAAAGGATATTCGCCATCAACATTACTACACACATCATCACTGTCGCACCGATTGCACCTGACAAAGCCACTAGCAGGAGACTGTCTGTGATCGTAGCCGCAGATGCCGCTGTAAATAAACCGGTCATTGCCGCCCCGAGCATTATCTGCACTGTTCCCGTTGCTATTCCTGTTGCGGTGCCCATTGCTGCTGGAGCACCACCCACTGGTAATAGGTGAGCGCCTAAACTTGCCAGTAACCCACCTGCTACTACACATAAGATAATCAATATTGGTTCCATATTTTTACACTCCTACAAATGGTCCACATTTCTTTCTTACCCATCTCACAAACACATAGTTCACCACTGCTAACGCTATTACAATGATGAGCCCCATCACGATAGCCCATGTCACTGTACTATTCCCGGCAGATGCGGATAGATTTGGTAAATAGCCTCCAAGTTGCATACCAACCAAACTCCGCCAGTTCTCAAACAGGATGATGAGCCCAAAGGTCATCCCCGTAATAGGTCCACCGAATTTCGCACAGAACCCTGCTATGTCTCTCTGTGTCCGTACCCCGCAATCCGCGTATCGCGTTATCTTTCCGTGGTAAACTACCCGCTTACCCTCACCAAACGGTCGGTCTTGAAACTCTCGCTCTGCTCCATAATGGACATCACCCGTAGACGATCCTATTGCGCCCACCGTAATACCCCATATGAAACCGAGTAGTGGCAAGGCGAACGGATGGTTCAAAGCTGGATTCCCTGACAGAGTCCCTAAATTGCACTGTATGTATGCTATGCAAGTGATAAAGAACGTTGTCATAAAGGCATGCGTTGCGATAGGTAACAGATGCCCGTATAACACGTCAAGATAGATAGGTTGCTCGAAACGCTTCTGTGCCGCAGTTCGGCCGCAATGCGAAGTCATCGAAAAGATGATATTAATCGCTGCCGCTACTGCTACACCAATGGGAATTGCCAATACTGCCGCCTTCCATTCCTCACCCGGTACTAAAGGCTCCAGTTTTAGCAAAAGCAACCATGCTATCGTACCTGCTGTTGCACAATACATTGCATTGGATAGTGGCTCACCAGAAATCGCTTTGTTAAAGAACCGATTCACTTGTCCAATTTGTGCTGCAAGTTGCACCTGCGAATTCGGATTGCTCTGCGATCCTATATCTGATTCTAAGTCCTCAAACGTACATGCTAAGAACGCTAAGAACGCTATCACTAACATCCATGCAAATAGCAATACTACTATTAGTCCCATAAGAAAAGGTAACAGTTGTTAGCACTATAAAAGGTTTTCGTTTTTTCGCTATTTGTATTCCCGGAAGATAATAAGGTGCTATTACGATACGGGAATGGTTTACGGGTAATTAGGGGAATAAAATAGTAGTTCTTAAATAGGTAGTAGGGTATTATGAGAGTAATTGATTAGCGAGGGAAAACAACTAAGCAAAGGAGCGATAATGCAATGGGTCTATTTGGAAAGAAACATCATCCGAAACTGCTAAAGACGCAGCAAATGAGTTATAGTGACTTGTTTTTCACTTTACGACTTTCACGGGGAAACCTTGCTTTACGACCCATCTTCATCGTGGCAAGCGTAGAACTCGGTAACAGCACCACAAAATCAATAGTGAGTGCGACTGACTTGAATAGCGGGAAGACGTATATACTGGACAAAGCAGTTAGGATGACAAGGGAAGCTTTAGCGCAGGATGCTGCTTTTTGTCATACGATAACAATGGTCGAACTTTCTGAGGAGTCCATAGCAGATTTAGTATGTAAGACGCTGCAAGAATCCACAAGTGCCGCGGGGATAACAATTCCGGATTTACATTTCGTGGTCAGGTCATCGGGAGTAACCGCGGGATTTACCACGGTCGAGGAGATGCAGGGGGTAATAACGGCACTGGCTAAGGGCTGCATGCTTGCCGGTGTGCCACCACGACAGATGATTTCACCCATGAGAGTAGAAGATATCCATCCCGATCTGAGGAAGTTTTCCCGGATGGAGAGGACATATTTTGATGGTGCTGTGACCAGTAACGAAGCACCCGCAGGGGAGTCGTTAGTCTCAAATGAGATGGAGGGGGAACTTGTAACCGCGGGGCTGAAGGAAGCGGCAAAATGGCTTGATGTTGACTATCGAAACCCGGTACTATCATTAGATTTTGGGACTACGCTTGCAGGTCGTGTGACGGATGATCAACTGCCATATTCGAGAGTTACGGGTAGTTTCTGTGGGCTTGCGGGTGCAATACCCGATGCCTTTATTTCTAATGTTGTAAGCGCGAAATATCCCTCCGTGCTTGATTGTCCAAAAAGTAACTTAAAGCGGAAATTAAATAAAGAGGTGGTGCGAGATTATGCAGATGATGTCCTGAGGCATTTGAGAATAGAGAAAATCACGGCTGGTACACTGTTTGGTGGGTCGCCGATAAATGTGACGGCCGCGGAAAAAGACGGCGTTGCTTTGATAGGCATAGATGCAGGGGATAACCTTTCAGACCTGCCCAAGATAGCCGAGATTGGTAAAGAGCTTTATCGCGAGGAGAGTTTGTGTTATGTGATGGCAGTGATAGACGAGGTATCGGCATGTACCGTTGCGAAGTTGGTAGGGATAACAAAAGCGGAGGGGTTATTATTACCCAATACGAAAATAGGGATAACCGGCAGAGCGGGAATAAGTGGTAAGAAACCCGAGTTGATACTGGAGAAGTTGAGTGATTTGTTTGATAGGAAGATGGATAAAGAGGTAATTTTTGTAGATGATGCGCTGGCGAGGGGTGCTGCAGTTCTTGGTAGATGTATGCACCAGTTTGGATCGCCCGGGAATCCGATTGGTGGGACTCAAGGCAGCGGGTGCATCTATGGCAAGAGAATAAGACGGCAAAAAGGGAAGGATTTTGTAGGTTAAATAGTTCATATGATCTTGTGACTGACACATAAAACCACTGTTGAAAAAAGAAAGCTTTACTAAAGAAATATTATACGTATCTACATAGAATAAAGGAGTAGGAGATGGAAGTAAAAGTAGAAGGCGGCGGCGAATTCTGCGATGCAAGTTATGAAAAGATTTGCATGAGTACTTTAAGAGATATTAGTTTAGATAGTAACATTGACAGTGTGTACATGAATTGCAATGCTGCGGAGCATGTGTTTGTAATTTCGGTTAAGATAGGCAGGGTGCAAAGCCCCATAACTGTGGCCGACATGACAATAAAAGGGGACGAGAGGTTGACGGTGACGACTGAGACACATGTGCCGAAATTGCTGGACTTATTATGGGATAGATACGGTGAGAAGGCAGAACAAACAGGCAGGTTAGAGATAGCGCTAAAAATAGATGAAGGGGAGATGCGGAAGCTGATGAGTCTGGTCGTCTATGACCCACGAGTAGATTTAAACACGCGGATAATGGATGGAATAGATAGGATATTGCCAGAGGGAGCACGGGTACGATACCCCATCCGTTCAACCGGTAGAATTACCATTATCGCTTCTGAGAACCCGATAAAAGAAGAGTGGAAGGAGAAAGCGAAAGCGATGTTGAGTAAGATGACCAAGGGAGAGTTGTAGAGATGTATAAAATAATGATGTTCACAGGTGGAGTATATAAGTTCAGCGAGTTGAAAGAGCGAGTACATGATATAGGCGGGTTTATATTGCAGGAGATGGTGATGCAGACGGAGACGATGATGCACCTGGCGTTTCCCGAGGAGGAAGAGCGAATAATTCGGGATAAAGCAAAACAAACGGGTGGTAAGTTAAAAGAGTTACCATTAGCAGGTGCGGAAATAATGGTTGTCGTGCCGTCCTTAGGTAAGCACCACGCGGTGGATCCAATGTGTGACATAGCTGAGTTTTTACGTAGAAAGGGTGCGATTACGAATATGATGGGTTTGGCACGAGGTGTGGGAAAGAGGATAGCCCAGATAACGGCTCGTGAGAAGGAGATAATAGAAGAATGTGACGCCGCGGTATTCGTGTTTGGCGATTTTAAAGAGTGTTTAGAAGTAAAATCGAAAATCTGTGAGTCGGTAGATGTGCCTTACATAATAGCTGGAGGAGAGCCCGAAGTTAATATAAAGCATTACATAGGGAACATAGGCAGAAAAACAGCACGGATGAGGCATAAGGAAGAGATAGATATGTTAGAACTCCTGACAGAGAAAATAGAGTCACTTATTGATAACAGGAGGAGGGAATTAGATGAGGACCCTTTAGCTACTTCGCCTTTGTTCATGAAAGAGATATTAGACCTGGTTTTACCACCAAAAGCAGGCGAGGAATTTTCAACAATTATGCAGCTTGATGGTTTACGAGTGAAGATAGAAGCAGGAGACGAAGAGAAATTAAAAAACGTAGAGATAGGAAAGCGGAAACTATCGGATATTTGCGAGATAAAGAAATCCGAGTATGACGGTTATATACTGAAAATACTGCCGGAAGCGGTCACAGGGAATGTATTTTAAACAAGACGGGGACCCCACCATTTCCACTGGAACTTACGTGTTATACAGTATCTAAGAAACTATCTATATCTTTGTACACTACATTACCAACTACAATTACATCTGCATAGCGCTTCATCTCGGTTGCTTTCTCTTTTGTGTCTATTCCACCGCCATAGAATAGAGATGCTGCGTTTAATATGCCGCTTAGTCGCTTTAATAAACGTGGATCGCCATAAGTGCCACTGTACTCGATATAAACGATAGGAATACGAAGATACTTCTCGGCATATTGTGCATGAGCAATTACTTCTTCGGGATTTAACGCTGTGTTTGACTTTGTCAGTTTACCCACTGCTGAATCAGGATTCAAAACGATGTATGCCTCAGGAACAACTTCGTGCCAGTGTATTTCATGATTCATTATCCAGTCCACATGTTTACCTACAATCCATTTCAAATCGCCGGTATTCAGGACCAGTGGCACAAAGAGGTAATCTACAGCGTCATAAACTACTGCGTCTGGTGTTGCCGGCTCTAATATTTTCGGTATCTCGTAGTCTTTCAGGAGTGATATTAAATGAGATACGTTCTTGCCGGTGATGTTTTGTGTGCCTGAGATCATTATAGCGTCTGTTCCGCTTTCGATTATCGTTTCTAAAGCGGATTCTGTGATTGGTTTATCAGGGTCAAGTTTGGTTATATGTTTCCAATCTTGCCAGGGCTCTTTCTTCGCAGTCATCGTTTTTAGATAGAACGCTGTACCATATAAAAGGGTGCGAGTAGGAGCAAAAAGAAGAAGATGAGGAAGAGACAAGTGATCATGAAATCCTGCAGAAAACGGTAAAGACGCTAACGGGTGAACTCCGGCGAGATTGGAAACGAGAAGATTTTATGTAATCGAATTAAGCTTGTGACACTAACGTTTTTAAAATAACGAAAACATCCTTTTACTGGTGGCTGGAAAATGAAATACAAAGTAGTAATTAGCGAAGGAGAAGATGGTTGGTATGTCGTTGAATGCCCCGCCATACCAGGCTGTGTATCACAGGGGAAAAGTCTCGAAGAGGCACTGGAAAATATAAAGGATGCAATTCAGGGCTGTTTAGCCGTCCTGAATGAAAGGATTGAAATAAAAGGTGCAGAGAAGCTAATGGAAGTAGCTGTCTGATGGCAAAACTACCAAGAATATCTGGCATGAAAGCGGTTAAGGCTTTTAATAACGCTGGATGGTTCGTGGCAAGGCAAACCGGTCATACCATAATGGTAAAGCCCGGCTCTGAGGTTACTCTTTCCGTTCCAAGACATAAGGAACTTGATAGGGGCACACTCAGAAAGCTGATAAAACTTGCTGGTTTAACTGTTGATGAATTTATTGAGTTGTTATGATGAAAAAAGGCCGTATTCAGACTCAAAAATGGATATTTAAGATGGTTTGTGGTTTAAACCCGGATGGGGCGAGGATGGGGCTTAACCTAAATCCACATCACCGCATCTTATGCAACAGCGCATTTATGTTCTCGCCGTGATAACCAAGCTCACCGCCCTGTTTAACAGCCCGTTTTATACCTTTATGTCCTTTCCGTGGTGGATGCAACCTAAACAGCGGTT
>JAYEOC010000116.1:0-7700 GCA_034722635.1 Methanobacteriota archaeon | reverse complement strand
AACCGGCTCTTATCCGCAGATAATCCGCGGGAAACCGTTTATAAACGAGTACGGGGAAATAAAGTGCGCACAATTTACAGATGCAAATGATGTAATTCATGACGACTGGATACCCGCGATTCGGTTAGTATGACTGGATAAAACAGTCATCCACCTTTAGATGCTCGGCCCGAAACGACCTTCTATTACATACCCGGCCTATCAGTTCGTGCTGTTTCTGTTTCGCGGTTTCTAGTTCGTTCTCGCCACACACGAAATAAAATCTCTTGTTTCTTGTTTTATCGTTATTTGACTGCCCCGCTTTTATTACCACTTCACCACCTTTTACAAGGCACGAGCAACTACTCAGCCGCCGTTCTAATGCCTTTCCTTTTGTTTTTTCGTTTATATCGTATATCGCAATATCCGCATCCGCACCTGCGCCTAAATGCCCTTTAGTCAATAAACCAAGCATCTTTGCCGGATTCGTCCTCGTTATCTGTGCAAAATTATATAACGAATACTCAGTACGAGGTAACTCCCCGTTTGTTAACTCCTTCCTGTTATCACAGCTAAGCAACGCTGCGAATATCCTGGGATAAGAAGTGAAGAGACAGCCGTTTGGACTATCGGTAGAGAATGCGATACTACTACGTGACGGTAGATATTCTAAAGTGTCCAGCGCGAATTTCAGTGAGTGAAATACCCTTTTAGGTTGCATATTCTGCACGTTAAGCTTTGAAAATGTCAACGGCTGCTCTAACCCTATGTCTATACTGGCGATTCTCTCTGCTGCGTTCGGCACACCATAGCCAATACTCATGTTTGTAGCACCATTCGGTGAAGGGCAGAAGATACCGAGGTCAACATCACCGCAGGTTTTCAATATCGCCTCTGCCGCTTCGTATCGGTCACAATTATCAATGCCAGAAGCGATATGTGCTAACCAGAACGTATTTACGCTCTCGGTAGCCTCATCTAACAGCTCGGGGTAAGTCCTTACTCGTATATTCGGCATATTCCCCGATTCTGTCTTGGTTAAATCACTAAAGAAGTCCAGACATTTCTTTAATGATATAGCGCGATAAAAGAAACCGGTTTTTGCGTATTTCACCCGTGCATCGTATAGCTGCACATTTATAGCTCTCGTAGCGTCTAAAAGGAAAAGAAGCAGGTTCCGCACACTTTCTTTGTCCCGTTCTCGTATCTCATTAGCTATATCGTATAAGCTAAGACAGAGCGATGCGGACGTGTCCACAATGGGGATGCCACTGAGCTCGTGATGCACGTAACTCGCGGTATTCAAAGTCATTAAAGGTTCGTTCAGGTGCGTATAGCCCATCAGTGCATAGGTATGCCCGATTTCGCTTAGGGTTGGGAATCCGGATGTGAACCGCGTTAAGTTCAGGCCATAGGTGGCGACATGGCTGTTCACGTCTATCCCACCCGGCATTACAGTTTTACCCGTGGCATCTATCACCTTATCGGGTTTTGTTTCGTCCACGATCTTGCAGTCGGCAACGAAAATATCCATCTTCTCGCATTCTATTCCGTTTGCCGGATCGTAAACCGTACCGTTTTTTATCTGTATTTTTGGGTTCTTTTCACTATTTGCCTGGTTCTCTGTGTAACCCATGATTCTTTTTCAATGCGTCCAGCTTCAACACCGTATCACCAAATTCTGACGGTATAATGCCCGTAGCACCCATCGTCTTCGGATGCAGGTCAATCTCAAGCACTACATGCTCATGCCCTTGCCATTTCAAAGGTTCCACAGTCCGTGGACCGTTAGTAACCGAGAATATCTCTGTTTTTATGTCGTACTTCGCCAGCGGTACCGCATGCGTGACACCCAGCAAAACAGCAAAATCGCAATCCGAATAAAGCTCTTTAATCACTTCAGCCGCTTTTTCGCCGGCAACCGGATATTCATCCAACCCGCCGATTATATTGTTTATCTCTATACCATCCACCGCTAATTCATCCATAATTTTTGCCGCGTACCCCCGAATCTTATTCAAGCCCACATTTATGTCGAGATTGGCGATATTGACAATTTGCGCAGGCGCCGCGACTCTATTCACAGCCCGCATAATATCCACGAACATAAACGCCGTCTCTTTCTTCGCATTTAAAACGCAAACGCCCTTTTTACCGGCTGCGATTAGTTCAAGCAGCCGGTTCGCAACGTCTATTTTCGAGTCGCCTTTAGACGGTGGGATATAGCTTTTACTGGCCGCACCGACTTCTTTCTCTATTCGCGTTGCCGCTTCAAGCATTCTCTTCTGCCGCTCAAATTCGTTGCTGCTTATAATACCCGCTTTATACGCGGATTCAAGAGTCAGGATAACGCCCACGGTGTTGTCCCTGTATCCTGCATGCACGTCCACCGCTATCGCTTTACAGCCAATTCCGCTGTCCTCAATCGCCAGCCGCATATCTTCGCCGATAATCATGCTCGAACAGGTACCTACCACGCCTATCAACTCAGGCTGAAACATCTCTTCCGCTTTTTTCAGCACCCTCACGAGCGAATCATGCCCCCCAAATACAAAGTTGCTCTCGTTCATTGCAGTGGTTAATACGTGCAGCCCATCTTCCTCAAGCAGCCGGCTGTGCTTGAAACTGCAGCCCGTGGGACCATGCAAAATCGCAACGTCAATATCCAAATCGCGAAGCGTATAAAGAGCAGCTACAATCGCGCTCGGTCTCGGATGCAGTATCATCTCCTCGTTCATGTTCTTTCCCTATTGTCTTCTAATACTCTGATATAAGGTTCTGCGAATTTAAATTCATACTTTTAATTCATAAAAAATCGCACTTCCATTTAGAGAAAAAATGCTCTTACCAATAAAAAAAGGGAGAGGGTCTGCACGTTTTATATAAGAGAACTGCGAAAAAATCCGATTATTATTTAAGTACTATATGGCTTTATTTTTGGTAGAAGATGAAAAAAGTAGTAGGTTTAGAAGGTTCTTTTGCAATTGCGGAAGCGGTTCGGATGGCGAATACGGACGTTATATCGGCATATCCTATTACGCCACAGACACATATCGTGGAGAGATTATCAGAGATGGTCGCGGATGGCGATTTGGATGCCGAATTTATCTGTGTGGAATCAGAGCATTCAGCGATGAGCGCATGTGTGGGCGCATCGGCAGCGGGTGCACGTGTTTTTACCTGCTCCGCGGGTCAGGGCCTGGAATTGATGCACGAAGTACTGTATATACCCTCTTCGATGAGGTTGCCCGTGGTCGCAGTGGCGGCAAACAGAGCATTGTCCGCGCCTCTATCTGTTTGGTGCGACCACTCAGATGTGATGGCGATTCGCGACATCAGTTGGATACAGATGTTTGCCGAGAACAATCAGCAGGCATTCGACCTCACTGTATGTGCGTACCGGATAGCCGAAGAAGTTCTGTTTCCTACAATGGTTCATATTGATGGCTTTTTCCTATCGCACGTGATTGAAGATATGGTGCTGCCAAACGATGAAGAAGTAGCGGGATTCATTCCTGAATATAAGCATCCATTCACCTTAGACCCGGATAATCCGGTGAGCATGGGCTGTTATGCACCACCATTCATCTATCCGGAAACAAAGAAAGCGCAGGAAGTAGCTTTTGAGAGCACGCACTCCAAGATACAGGAAACGTGGAAAGAGTTTGGCGACCTTTTCGGACGGCATTACCTGCCTGTGGAGCAGTACAGGATGGAAGATGCGAAAATCGCGCTATTCACAATGGGCAGTTTCAGTGAGACCGCGATGCTTGCCGTGGACGAGCTGCGAGAAGAAGGGAAAGAGGTAGGGCTTATAAGATTACGATTGTGGCGACCTTTCCCGTTCAAGGAGTTTCGAGATGCCGTAAAAGATGTTGAGCTTCTTGTGGTGCTGGACCGAGCGGTATCCTTTGGTATGGGCGGTCCGGTGTGTTCCGAGGTAAAATCAGCGTTGTACGACCAGCGGAAGAAACCAAACATCGTAGCGTTCATCGGCGGACTCGGAGGCCGTGATATCTCGGTAAACGAATTCAAGTATATGATACGGGAAGCGCAGGAAAAAGAGAAGGCGATTGAGAGAGGCGAGGACGTCAAAGTGGAGATGATAGGTATAAGAGAATGATTTTTAATGTTGCTGTTTTAACGAGGGGGAAATGGAGATGGAAATAGAACAAGAGGATTTGTTTGCACCAAGGTTAGTCACAACAGAAGAGAACTTTGCACCGGGTCATCGTGCTTGTATAGGCTGTGGCGAGGCTCTTGCGGTTCGGCACGTCTGTAAAGCGTTGGGCAAGAACGTGATAATCGTTACTGCTACGGGTTGTGTAGAGATAATCTCTTCGCTATTACCACAAACGTCATGGCAAGTTGCGTGGATGCACACGCTGTTTGAGAATGTAAGCGCTGTGGTGTCGGGTATAGAATCGGGATACAAAGCGAGGAAGCGAAAAGGAAAAGTACCCGCGGATAAGGACGTTAAATTCGTAGGGTTTGGCGGTGATGGCGCCACCACGGACATCGGCCTGCAGGCGTTGTCCGGAGCAATGGAACGAGGCCATGATTTCCTGTATTGTTGTTTCGATAATGAAGCGTATATGAACACAGGCATACAGAGGTCTTCTTCTACGCCTTATGGTGCATGGACAACCACGGCACCGGTAGGTAAGAAAAGCATTGGACAGATGACCTGGAAGAAGAACATGCCCGAAATCGTGGTTGCACACAGGATACCGTACGTAGCGACTGCCAGTCCGTCCTATCCGTTTGATTTGATGGCTAAAGTGAAGCGAGGTCTGGAGACCAAAGGACCTGCGTATATTCAGATATTATCTGTCTGTCCCACTGGCTGGCGGAGCACACCCGATATATCAATAGAACTGGGACGGTTAGCGGTAGAGACAGGAATATTCCCGCTTTATGAAGTGATAAACGGCGAATACCGGTTGACCCATGATTTGCCAGAGTTGAAACCCGTGAAGGATTATTTGAAGCTGCAGGGTAGGTTCAAACATCTTACTGATGATGCAATAGAGCTAATACAAACGAGAGTGGAAGAGGATTACATGAAACTGAAAGCGAAAGCGGGGGTGAAATGAGATATGGGAACAGAAACAGCAAACCGGGAATCCGTCCGGTTACCGACTTTTTTAGAACTAGGGTTTTCGGATTTGAAACGAGAAGTAGTAGATAAAGGCATTTGCAGCTTATGTGGTACCTGTGTAGCGTTTTGTGATAAAATTGTAATAGAAGCAGGAGGAGAGAGTGAAACAGCCGAACTGCCGGAGTTTGCTGAGGGCTATGATACGGTCTGTGGGCTGTGCTATACTTTCTGTCCCCGGACTTTATTGCCGTTAGCCGAACTCGAACGGCGGGTTTTAGGCAAGGAAAATACGGACGAAGACGTGCTCGGAGTATATCGAAGTAGTTATGCGCTACGGTCGAAGAGAGCGGATATATCAGGACAAGATGGTGGTGCGGTTACAGCGCTGTTTGCATATGCGTTAGAAGCAGGATTAATAGACGGTGCCGTGATTACTGTATCAGATGATCACTGGAAACCGAATACTAAAGTAGCCACGAGTTATGAAACGTTAAAAGAAGGTGCCGGTACGAAATACACGCTATATCCCAGTGTGGTAGGGGTAAGAGACGCGATGGAGAACGGCTGTAACGCCATAGGGTTTGTAGGTCTGCCGTGTCAAATACAGGGATTGAGAAAAGTCCAGACGGTGGAACAGCCGTATGCAGTGGGAAGGGAGAAGATAAAGCTGTTGATCGGATTGTTCTGTATGGAGAATTTCAAGGAAGAACTGCTGGCGTTTGTGAATAAGAAGGTGCCGTTAGAGCAGATGCAGAAAGTGGACATAAAAGGTAAAGAGTTACAGGTATATGATAAAGACGGAAAGGTACATGCGATTCCGCTGGACGATATTAAAGAGTATATAGGCGAGGGATGTTCGGTTTGTGGTGATTATACCGCAGAACTTGCGGACATTTCCGTGGGTTCCGTGGGCTCGGACGGAGGATGGTCAACGGTTTTCGTGCGTACAGAGCAAGGCGAAGCGGTAGTTAAGGGTGCAATTGAGAACGGGTATGTAGAAGTAGCGGAAATAGCGGATAAAGGCCTGGAATTGATACGTAGGTTGGGTACAAGAAAGAGGAAGAACACGCAAACAAACGGGTGATTCGTCTTTGAATCTGTAAGGGTCTGTGAACTAGTAGATTACTGTATATGTATAGCAGCGGGGTAAGAAACCACGAGATTCCACGAGATTAACACTAAAACTTTTTAGAAAAAAGTTTTATCAAAAAAAATATACGTTTCTTTGGGAAAGAAAGGTTGTGTGGAAATCTGTGTAATCTTGTGGTTCGCTAAACAATTACCAACCGATGTATGACATGAGGTGCGAAAGTATTAAATGGATATAACCGTGAGTTTAAAGTATGACTCCAATAGTTATAAAGAGCTTAAAAGGAAGAGAGATACTGGACTCCCGTGGAAACCCAACAGTCGAAGTAGAAGTACGAACTGAGGACGGATTCGGCAGGGCGGCAGTGCCTTCCGGCGCATCTACCGGAAGCAAAGAAGCGTGGGAAAGACGAGACGGAGATAAGAGCCGGTATAACGGCAAAGGCGTTCTCAACGCTGTGGACGCTGTGAATACGATATTAAAACCAGAAATATTAGGTATGGACGCGCTCGCCCAGAAAGAGCTAGACGAGCGGCTGATTGCACTGGACGGTACGGAAAACAAATCGAAACTCGGTGCGAATGCGATACTCGGAATCTCGATGGCGGTTTGCAAAGCCGCTGCGGATTCGTTAAACAAACCGCTATACGAATATATCTGTGAAGATGTCGCGGGGGGGCACGAGCTGCGGTATGAACTGCCGGTACCGATGATGAACGTGATAAACGGTGGTGAGCACGCAGGAAACGAACTGAGCATACAGGAGTTTCTTCTGTTACCTTCCGGTTCTGACAGGTTCAGTGACAATTTGAGAGCAGGTGTTGAGACATATCACGCACTGAAAGGCGTATTAGCAAAGAAGTACGGTAAGATAGCCACGAACGTAGGCGATGAAGGCGGCTATGCACCACCGATGAAGACTACGGAGCAAGCATTGGATGCGATATTAGAAGCGATAACGGAAGCGGGCTATTCGGAGAACGAGATACGGTTGGGTATGGATGCTGCGGCTTCTTCGTTCTTCGATTCGGGGAAGCGGAAATACATGATTGATGGCACGGCGAAAGACGGTTCTGAAATGATAGACTACTATCAAGCCCTTGTCGCGAAATATCCGATAGAACTGTTAGAAGACCCATTTGAAGAGGAATCATTTGACTTGTTCGCTGAAATTACGGCTAAGATGCCGCAGAAGATAATAATTGGCGATGACCTCTTCGTGACTAATATCAAACGACTTCAGGAGGGCATAACAAAGAAAGCGGCAAATGCGGTTCTGCTTAAGTTGAACCAGATAGGTAGCATTTCCGAGACGCTGGCTACGGTCAGGTTGGCGAATGAAAACGGGTACAAAAAAGTAGTCAGTCACAGGTCGGGCGAAACCGAGGATACGATAATAGCGGATTTCGCAGTTGCAATAAACGCGGAAATATTAAAAACGGGTGCGCCTGCAAGGAGTGAACGGACGTCTAAATATAACCAGTTGTTGAGGATCGAGGAGGAGATGGGCGATAAGGCACGGTGTAGAAA
>JAYEOC010000115.1:0-7868 GCA_034722635.1 Methanobacteriota archaeon | reverse complement strand
GTCGTACCACACGGAACTATCCCTGCTACTCCTCCTTCTACCATATAATCCACTAATCGCCTTAAACCTTCTACATCTACTTCGTTTTCCCTGGTAAAAGGCGTTATAAGCGCAGGACATGCCCCCTGAATATTCAGCATTTCAATCCTCTTCACCACTACCCTTTTTTTTGCGTGCTATATATCCCGCTACTCTGTTTCGTACACCTTTACTCCGTATATTCGTGTACTCTTCCACCATATTCTTATTTACGTCAAAGTCATCTGTGAAGTCATCCACGTCCCGTATCAGTTGCTTTGCCAATTTCTTTATATATGCCGGTTTAATCGCGCCCACACTATTCACCCTCGCCCTTTATGTCTTCTGTGTCCATCGTCAACTCTTCTTCTCCTTTATCTCTCACGTCACTCACGCCAATCATCAAAAACACCGCACCCACTAACAACACGATTATGCCTATTACTCCTTTGATAATAGTCAACACCTCTACACGGAAATACCATATCCCTGCTACGCCCAAAACGACTAACAGAAGTCCTACCAATATCTCTCCATAGCCTTTCATGTTTCAATATCACCGCCTAAGAACAAATTCAGCAATTTCCGGCTTGTAGCGCCAATCCATAGCTAAAACTTTTTCACGCCTATAATACTTTACAAGCCGTCTTATCTTAGATTCCGTTAACTGTAGTGCTCTTTTGTTGTGGACGTCTTTCTTATTCACTTCTATGTGCTTCCTGACTCGAAGCGCTTTTCGCATCAAATTCTGTAGGTCTTCTGGTATCTCGGGTGCAACATTCTGTTCCTTTAAAATGCCCGTCATCTTTTTCCCCGTGACATGTGCAACACACGGCATGCCATAGCTATCCCTAAGCTCTATACCTATCTCACTTGTTGAAAGTCCCTGATTATACAGCGTAACTACCTTCGTTTCTACTTCCTCCGCCGACAAATCCACCCATTCCGGTGCCTCCGTCCTGCGGCTAAGCGACCTCTTAGACCCAGACTTACCTCTCCGCCTTGCATACATCCTTGCCATTTTATACGTCCCTTTTCTTAAATATCTAATCTTCGCTTAGCATATAAATATTTTATGATATTCCTTGCGGCTAATTTAAAAAGTACAGGATTTTTTGCAAATTCGCGGAATGCCAGTGCTTGATAGTCCATATCGCCATGTTTCGTTATTCGCTGCAACATATCCTCCTGAGATAGTACCCTGCAGATCGTGTCGAAGTCGCCATCGTTGAGGATACACCGCAATTTGTGCACCTTCAACCCAAACGCTATTTCCGCACCTATCTCCGCCCGCCACTTAGTTTCATACTCGCGCAGCACACCCATGTCATTCTTCAAACACGCTTCCGCCGCTATCGCCCCCGCTATCTTACCACATTTCAAGCCATAAAAAATGCCTCCACCCGTGATTGGCTTAACCTGTGCCGCTGCATCCCCAACCAGCATAATGCCGTTGCCGTCATTCAGTTTCACTGTACTCTGACCTTGCATTCGTCTTTGCAGTCCTGCACTTGCTGGTATGGGGATTGCACCACCCGTGAAACCTGACTGCGTGCCTTTGTACCTCCTTGCAATTCCTGGATGCTCCGCCAAAAACCGTTTTAAAAACGGCATTGGACCTGGATGCGATGAACACCTCTTATCCGTGCACAGACCGATCCGAGCAACTTTTTCCGCTACAAGTGGGATAGTCCATGCAAAGAAACCAGGCGCTATGG
Source organism: Methanobacteriota archaeon (assembly GCA_034722635.1). Taxonomy (GTDB): domain Archaea; phylum Halobacteriota; class Syntropharchaeia; order Alkanophagales; family Methanospirareceae; genus QENJ01. The sequence continues at coordinate 6,132 of JAYEOC010000115.1, read as the reverse complement.
TTCTACCCACAAAAATCTCTGCAAATGCTTCGTCCGCATCATATTCGCCCTCCACTTGCACGCAGTTCAAGTAATTTCTTGTGACAGTCATCGCAGCCAGCTTTGCCACACTGCTCTTCACACCGTCAGCGCCAATGACCACAGTTGCTTTTAGTTCTTCTTTGCCATCCGCAGTATCAACCAATAAAGTTTGCTTTTCCCCTCCGCATCCCTTTTTTATCTTCTTTAACTTGCCCCCAAGAAATATGTCCGCACCTTCTTCCTGCGCCGCTTTTGCCAATGCCTTGTCAAACACGTTTCGTCTTATGGCAAATGCACTCTTCTCCGGCGATGGTACTTCTATCCTCAATTCATAGGAATGCGAACGGACAATAGCACCTTTTATCTCGTTGTTTACGAATGGTTTTACATCTTTTAGTTCGCTCTCTTCTATCGCTCTTTTACTTATAAGCCCCGCACAATGTATGGGTTCACCTAGTTCTGCATCCTCTTCCAAAATTAACGTAGAAACTCCCGCTTTCGATACATATTTCGCGGCCATGCAGCCCGAAGGCCCTGCACCCACCACCACGACATCATATTCGAGCATAACAAATCCATAAACTCAGCCACTTTTATTTTATATCTGAATAGGTTAATTAAACAAAACTAGTGAAGTAAATTAACCGAACAGGTTTGAGGTGATGAAAGAGAATGGAAAAATCTAAACAGCCACGGAAACAGAGAAAAGCACGGTATAACGCACCTTTGCATGCGCGACATAAGTTCATGGGTGCATTGCTTTCTGACGAACTGCAGGGTAAATATGGGAAGAGGGGCTTCCCACTGCGAAAAGGGGATACAGTAAAAGTAATGAGAGGGGACGATAAAGGAACGACAGGAAAAGTAAGAACCATAGACCTGAAGCGGGAGAAGATAACAGTGGAAGGAGTTGTCGTTGCGAGGTCTGACTTATCCGAGGTGCCACGACCCATACATCCATCTAATGTGAGGATAACCAAGTTAGAGTTGAAAGATAAGCTAAGAGAAAGTGCATTGAGCCGGTAAAAATTGAAACGCCAAATCCTGAACCAAATCAAAATTCCAGGAGAAAGGGTTGTTTCGAATTCTTTGTTTGTTACTCGTTACCCATTACGTCCTCATGTAGCGCCATTGCCCGGGTTATAGTTGGATGCGTTGCACCTAACTTCCGCTTCAAGTCCGCTATTGCCTCTTCTATACTCGTTCTTCTCGCTCTACTAATCAAGTTATCGGCATCTGTTACTATCTTCTCTTCCAGCGTCTCTGGCATGAAATCCTTCGCGGGTAACCCCATTGTCTTCGCTTCATCCGCCGTTATCCCCGCACCTACATGCCGTTCTAATATTCTCACCACATTCTCCGGTAGCCCTAATTCTTTTGCCATTTCGCCACCAACAACGCCGTGATCCACACCATGTGTGCGCACTCTACCTAAATCATGTAGCAACGCACCCGTATAAACCAGTTGCTCATCTACTTTGTCAGAACCCTCAATGCGATTACGGTTAACAGCGATTTCAAGTGCAAGTTCTGCAACAGCCGCACAATGTTTAATTATCGAGGTTTTACATCCCGCACCTCTCATCAACATTGTGCACTCTTTCTTTATTCGTTCTTTATCTTCTCTTTCCACTTCTCTAGCTTCGCTATCTGTCCCTCTAACGAACTTATTAAATCCTCATTCGCCACATACTCAAAATTTGTGCCACACTCGGAACACAAGAAGTTATCAGCCGCAGCCTCTTCAAATAAAACACGTTGGCACTCACACTGATAAAACACACCATTCTGTTCCTCTTCAAGCTGCCCGTTTAGCTCCGCTAGTTTACCATCCGCTTCATCTTCCATTATCTTCTTCACGTTATTGTAATTAAACCGCCACAGATAGGTAATCCAGCCACTGTTGTCATCTCGCTCAGTCCTGTACTCCGCTATCCGATTCTCGTATAATCTATATAACGTTTTCCTTACCGCTGTGAGTTTCGTATCGCTTAGCTTTGCGATCTCCTCATCCGTTATCTCACCCTCGGGGACGGTCATCATTATCTTCAATCCTTCGTCCCCGATTCTCTTCCTGAAATATTCCCTCACCACGAAATTGTCTGGCTCTAACATCGCTACTATCACCCTGTTACTACTAATTATAGTTCCCGATTAAGTTAAAACTTTCGGAATTTTCCTCTAAGGAAAGTCTCAGGAAGGTACATTAAGGAACTTTTCTCTTATCTCCCCTGCCTTTTCTATTCCTAGCTCCACCATCTCCACTATCGTTTCTTCATTCATCCCGTCACTCCCGGTCTTTTGTAGCCCGGACAAAGAACCATCGGCATTGGAAATTACAGTTAACCGGTTTGTAGCCGCGTTTTCTTCATTACAGGTTGGGTCTAACACTATAGTCCCGTCTATTTCTACCATCGTTACATCCACGGGAGTATCATGCACTTGGAGTGTGTCTTCACCGGTTAAGCCATATCTTTCATTCGGTACACGGATATTCTGAAGCGCAGCAATAGCGCCTAATGCAGCCGCATCTATCAGATTACCATTGTTGTCCAATACATGTATATCTAAAAATAGTATCCACACCTTCTCCCCCTCTTCTATGCACAATTTTTCCACGTCTATAACTTCAGAACCACGGATTCCTCGGTCCACTACTCGCGCTAATTGTATACTTTTTTCATTTGGTGGCCCCGACTCAAATTCGGGAGACGCCAACGGAACAAGCTCCGCATTCGTTATTATTACACCTTCCGCCGGAGAATCTGGGAACGGCGAACCAACTTCGAGTTTCGCACCTACTAAAACCTCTGTATCCCCTAGTTTCACACATGCTGAACCTTCCGCCTTATTTATTATATCCCGTTTTAGACTTATTTCCCGGTATTCGCGGAAACCTCTACCATCTTCTCTATCACCCTCACTTAGCATGTTCCGAACAAAATCTTTCCTTACATCATCCATAATTTCAAGTCCCATCTCTATTTCTCCTTGTTACTACGTACTTCTACCCTTAAACTTCACACTCTCGTCCTTATTGTATCGCCCGATTAATGCCGTGCGTTGCATTTCATATATCTGCTGACAAGCATTCATTGCAAGCTTCAGTCCTTTTTCGAATTCGTCTTTTGTCAGATGCCCATCCATTTGCAGCGCGGTTATCTTATTTCTCCTTGCGATCATCGCAATCGGCATATCTGCTTCACCATAATTATCCTCCACCGCGTTCAAATCCAGGACTACTTCTCCGCCTACTTTGCCCACAGCAACAGAAGAAACCAGATCTTTCATTGGTACCCCCGCGTCGGCTAGGGCAACCGAAGCAGCATTTATCCCCGCTGTTCTCGTGCCGGCATCCGACTGAAGTATCTCTACATACACTTCTATCGCAGCCTTCGGATAATATTCCCTTAGAATAACAGGATCTAATGCTTCTCTACTTACTTTTGAAATCTCCACGCTTCTTCTATCAGGTCCCGGTCTCTTCCGGTCATCAACCGAAAAAGGTGCCATGTTGTACCGGAATTTTACCACAGCCATCTTTGCATCCTGAGCGTGCCTTGGGTGCATCTCTCTTGGCCCATATACAGCAGCTAGCACTTTGTTATTACCTAACTCGAAATAACAAGACCCATCTGCCCTCTTCAGGACTCCTACATCTATCTTTATATTCCTGAGTTCATCAAAACTTCTACCATCTACTCTCTTTCCATCTTTTATGAACTCGATCTCTCCTTCTTTTTTCATTTTACTCTTTATCCTATCCCTCTTTTACCTCTCTATCTTGACGGAATCCAAGAATTCTGCCACTCGGTCCGTTAAACCGGATGTATGCGCTTCATTTGTAATCATTAATATCACTTCAGATGCGAGCTTTATATCCTTTGTCTTTCCCTTTATCCAGATGCGACCGTTCTTTGCGACAAAGATAAAACAGTTACATTTGTCTTTTAACATCCTTATCATCGAGCCTTTCCGTCCTATAATACGGGGCACTTTCGTGGGTGATACTTCTATTAACCGCCCGTTGCCCCTTCCTATATGTAAATCTTCCTTCAAGCCCAGGTCTATTCTCATCAGCGCATCCACGTTTAATATTTTCACCGCGACTAAATCATCCAAATCTAGTATCGCATTCATGTCTCCAAACTCTATTCTCTTTCCACCCCGTGTCGAAATTTCCGACATGTGTATTCGCGCTTCGTAAGGCGAGGCAATGTCCAAGATCCAGTATGGGAACGAAATCTCAATTACCTTACCTATCACCACATCACCCCTTACCGGTAGATACTTACCGCTAAACGCCACTACCCTTATCTCGCCCTTATCATCTACTACACCATAGGTCGTGGCATAGACTTTACCTTCTTCAACGTACGTTCCTTCTCCTGCTCGTTTTACATCATCAGAAACAAAATCACCGGGGATTACTATTTTATACATTATCTCACTTCACAATCCTCGTCTCAACTTCACCTTTCGTCATCATGTTCAAAAACGAGAACACTTCCTCTCTCATACCCGCAGGGAAGCCTAACAACGCTATGTAGGACCCATCCCCCTGCCATTCCTCTTTCGTCACCTTGTACTTCTTCTTTAGATCGTATACATGTCCCGTATACGCAGCCGGTATCTTTATCGCTATCTGTGTCTCCTCTATTTTTATGGGTATTATTGGCCGTATTGCCTTCACCGTCTCACTTACAAGCTCATCTACCGTCTTGAAAGGATCTATATGCACCTTAGCCTCTTTCATCGCTATCTCTATTCTTGCCGGTGGGTGTGGAGTATCCGTCTTAGGATTTATGGCGATTTGTGCGATTTGATTTATCACCTTTTTCCTCTTCTCCTCCACTCTGTTCCGTCTTTGCTCGGTGGTCAGTTGCACCTCGCCCTCTTTTATTATCCTACTCGCTATTTCCTCTACATCGGTAGTAGAAAAAACAGTCATTAAATTGCCTTCTGTTGCTTTATCACCCTTCGATACATCTTCAAATATCTCTTCGGCTGCTAATACATCGGCCATATCTACCTCGCCACCAGTTTTGACTGTATCTACCTTTTCTGGGTCCACGAGCACTTCAAATATCTTCTTATCGTGCTTATACCTCGCTATCACCGCCTTGTCCAAACTGACCATTAGCCCTTAGTTCTCCTTCTCTTCTTTACCTTCTTTACCTTCTTTGCTCTTTTCCTTAACTGCCTTCTCATTCCTCTTCTTTACTTTAAGTATATACGGTTCTAACTCGTCTGCACTCAAAATCCGGAATTGTTTCTTCTCGGACTCCGCGATGCCTGCATCCACCGTTGATACATCTATATTACCCTCTGTTACCCTATACAAAGCTTCCAAACCGAGCAAGAGTGCTTCTTCACGCGTCATACTTTCCTCATACATCTCCTCAAACATCTCTGTCACGATAGTCCGTCCGGAACCTATAGCAGTCGCTTTATATTCAAGCAAAGCACCACTTGGATCCGTCTCCAGGAGATAATTATCCCCGTTATAGACGCCACCTATCAACAACGCCGTGCCAAAAGGTCGGAGTCCACCAATTTGCGTATATGCCTGCTTAAAATCACATATCTTTTTCGCCAGAGTTTGCACATCTATCGCCTCGTCATAGATGATCTTGTTTACTTGCGCTTCTACCCGACCTTTATCTATGAGTACCCTTGCGTCCGCGACCAAACCCGAAGTTGCTGCCCCTATATGGTCATCTATCTGGAATATCTTTTCTACCGAACCGCCTTCCAACAGCCGAGACGTCAACCTTTTATCCACTAATAACACAACACCATCCTTTGCCTTTATCCCAATGGCCGTGGTTCCTCTCTTCACTGCTTCGCGTGCGTATTCTACCTGAAATAACCTTCCATCCGGACTGAACACCGTTATCGCTCTATCATATCCCATTTGTGGCATCATTTGCATTTACATCACCTTTTATACGTATATTATATTATGGACTCGACGGGATTTGAACCCGTGGCTTCCTCCTCGCGAAGGAGGCACTCTTCCACTGAGCTACGAGCCCCCGCCAAGTTAAGCCCTTCTTCCATTTTGTTATTAATAAATATACGGATGAATAGATATAAGCTTCACAGTTA
>JAYEOC010000114.1:0-7878 GCA_034722635.1 Methanobacteriota archaeon | reverse complement strand
ACGAGAAGCTAAAATCCTTTGGAAAAACGATTCTGTTCACGAATAATCACGAATGGAGTACCGTGCAGATAATAAGAGTATATCGGGGTAAAGCTAAGATAGAAGATGACTTCAAAAGGATGAAGAGTCCGATATTGATCAGCCTGGAGCCCGTGTACCACTGGACGGACCAGAAGATAAGGGTACATGTTTTTTGCTGTGTTATCGCATTGATGCTAGTACTGATCCTGAAACGCAAATTACAGAGCGCGGGCATTAAATTGAGCCTTGAAATGATGATAGAGGAGCTTTCTGAGGTTCAACTCTCTGTTATCAAGTTTTATGATGTGGATAAGAGGTTATGTCTCCTTAATGATCTGAATGAGGAGCAGAAGGCGATGTTTGGTGTATTGGATCTGATGGGGTATAAGAAGTTAGTCAGTACAAAGTTACTTTAGCCATTTTAACCGCATTTCACAGAATACGTTAAATGTCGTCTATGGGAAATTGAAAGACTGTGAGTGGAAAAATGTGCTGTTAAATAAAATTACAAGTTATATAACTCCGAAAGTCAAGTTTAAAGAAACATTAAACTTATTTGAATTTAATAAAGGAGAAGAACATAAAAAATGCCACTCAACATCCCCACACCGCATAGACTAAAAGAATTAAGAACAGAAACCGAAGAAGTATTGACCTTCAAGTTCCAGTCGCCCGAAATAGCCAAAGAAAGCGAACCGGGGCAATTCGTTATGGTCTGGAATCCCAGAGTAGACGAGATACCAATCTCAATTGCCGCTGCTACCCAGGCAGGCGAAATAGAAATAGCAATTGCCGATGTCGGCGATTGTAGTCACAGCCTACATCAAAAGCACGTAGGCGATTTGATCGGTCTAAGAGGCCCCTATGGTAACGGATTTAAAATAACAGGCCAAAGGATTTGCATGGTCGCGGGCGGTTATGGTACAGCGCCTTTGCGGTACGCCGCGAAACAAGCGCAAGAATCCGGCATAGACGTTGTGGTACTGGAAGGCGCAAAAAGTAGTGCAGAACTTTTGTATATCCAGGAGTTTGAACGAATAGGCTGTGACGTAAGAATAGCGACCGAAGATGGTTCAGAAGGCCACAAAGGGCTGGTCACAACGTTATTAGAAGAAATACTGGCTGCAGGTGAACAGTTTGAGCAAGTGTTGACATGTGGTCCGGAACTGATGCTGGCACGAGTTTGTGCGATCACGAACCAGGCGAGAATCCCCACGCAAGTCTCGGTAGAGCGAATAGTAAAATGTGGATGCGGTGCATGTGGCTCTTGTGACATTGGCGGTTATCAAGTTTGTAAAGACGGCCCGGTTTTCGATGCTGAGACGCTGAAACACACGGAATTCGGGATCTGGAAGCGTGAGAAGAGCGGTAAAAGGAGCCCTATTACGCTTGAGACAAAGGAGTTGATATCCCGGCCTTCTGCGCTTTTTACGCCCGAATACGACCCCCTGTTAGCAACAAAATGCTGCGGGATTGATTTTAGTAATCCAATCGCGAACGCAGCAGGATTTGGCGTTTCCGGGAAGTTACTTTATAGATACGCAGTAGCAGGTGCGGGTGCTGTCGTGACAAAATCGGTTGGGCTGTATGAGCGAGAGGGCTACCCGAACCCGACATTCCTGGAAGTATCACCACACAGCTATGCGAATGCGATGGGGCTTCCAAACCCGGGGATCGGGAATTACGGACTGGAGATAGGAGATACGAAACGTGCAGACGTGCCTCTGATCTTGAGTATATTCGGTAAAGACGTTGCGGAATGCCGCGAAGTCGCGAAACGCGCGATCCGTTATCCCGTAGACATGCTTGAATTTAATGCCTCCTGTCCGCATTCGGATTTCGTTGCCGTTGAAAACAATCCTAAACTATTGAGGAGTATAATAAAGGAGATACGCGCGATTGTGCAGCCTATCCCTTTAGCAGTGAAAATATCGCCTAACGTGGGTGACCCGGCAGGGTTTGCAATGACGTTGGAGAAGGCGGGTGCAGATGCTATCACCGCTATTAATACCGTAATGACTCGACCTGTTGACTCGACACTGGATGTCCCTATTTTGGGCAATCCCACGGGTTATGGCGGCAAATCGGGTACTGCACTTACGGTCGGCGGTAAAGGAGTCATTTTTGCGTTATATAAAGAGTTGAAGATACCGTTAATAGCAGTTGGAGGTATATTTACCGCTAAGGACGTAATAGAATACGCGAAGAACGGTGCGAGTTTGTTTCAGGTTGGCAGTGCGTTGGTAAGTGAAGGACCCGCGATTTTCGCTAAGCTAAAAGAAGATTTGAAGGACTATCTTGTTGCTAATGGTTATAAGAACATTGATGAGTTGGTTGGTGTAGCGCATAGACGTTAACTAATTGCAAAAGCACTTATCTTTGAAGAAAATGTCTCTCGTGGGAATCTGTGTAATTGTGTAATACTTGTGGTTATAAGTACGCATTTACGATTTTTAGTATGTCCGTAAATACCTCTTCCGCGGGTTTTTCGCCATTGATGACATATACATTTTCAAATTCTTGCGCCAGCTCGTTATAAGTGCGCCATATCTTCGCTATATGCGCTTCTTCTTCAAACAGTTCCAGATGAAATCGGTTCGTTTTTATCCGCTGAAGACAAACAGGGGGCGATACCTGGAGCAGAAACGTGATGTCCGGCAGTATAAACAGGTCATTAATCTTCTGTAGCCAGTCGCGGTCTTCTATACCCAAAGACCCAAAAGCAACAGAAGAAAAGAAGTAGCGGTCGGTGATCACAGTTATCTCCTCTTTTAACAGCGGGATTACCTCTTTCTCTAAGTGATGTGCTCGATCTGCCGTGAACAATAGCTGAAGGCATTCCGGACCGGTTCGCCACTCTTTAGTCAACTGCCCACGAATCAGACCACCGATAAGATTATTCGTAGGCTCTTTAGTAAGATGCACTTTCTTAAGCCGCTTCTTTAAGTAAACAGTCAATTTACCCGCTTGCGTTGTAGAACCTGCACCATCAAGCCCTTCAAACGCGATGAATTTACCGGCATACGGATTTTTGTACATAAAAGTTACACAAGCTCCTTTGCCTTCTTTACCGCGTCAATGGCATCCATACCGTAGCTGTTTGCACCGATTTCCGTGGCATATTCCGAAGTGACGGCACCTCCGCCGACCATTATCTTTACCGTGTAGCCTTCTTCTTCAAAATACTGTATTACCTCGGCCATATATGCCCGTGTTGTCGTAAGTAACGCAGACATTGCGAGGATGTCGGCTTCTGCTTCACGCACGGCATCCGCAAATTGCTCCTTGCTGACGTCCGTGCCGAGGTCAATTACTTCAAAACCTTCTGAAGATAGCATTATATTGACTATATCTTTTCCTATATCGTGAACGTCCCCTTTGACCGTGCCGATAACGATTTTACCTAGATTCTTTTTTTCCGTTTCTTGCAGCAGCGGCTTGAGAATGTCTAACGCTTTTTTCGCGTTCCAGCCCGCGACCATGAGTTCCGCGTCAAAGTATATTTCCTTGTAACCATCTCCGATTGCCCTTAGTCCACTGGTCAGCTCGTCAATAACGCCATACGCATCCGTTCCAGCGTTCAACCTTTCGTCACAAAAAGATTCTATCCGCTTCTTTTTTACGTCAAGCAGTGCGTCCACTGTGTCCATAGGATTAATAAGGTAAGCAAAGATTTAAAATACCTTTTCCCTTTGTACTACTGGTAAAGTTTTATGAATATCATATTTCCTGAGTGTGGAAAAGAAGCAAAGCTCGTTAAAGGGCGGTTTATACTTTCTTATTTACAGGAGCTTGGGATAGAGATAAACGCATCTTGTGGCGGGGAGGGCAAATGTGGTCAGTGTCTGATTGAGGTTGAGTGCGCACCCGGGGCGCTGCGGGATAAGACAGAGACGGAAAACGAATTTATTCAGGATGATAGTCATAGACTCGCGTGCCAGGCAAGAATACTAAAAACCGACAAGCACGTTTACGTGCGAGTGCCAAGAAGAACTTACTACGTGTTAGAGTTCGGAGAATATAAGGAAATACCGCTTGAACCTCTTGTACGCCGGACTGATGAACGAGTATCAATAGATGGTGGCGAGTACACGGGTGCACTATACGGAATCGCTCTTGACATTGGGACAACCACGCTTGCTATGTATCTAATAGATCTTGAAACGGGGGCGGTGCTCTCTACGAGTTCAAGAGAAAATCCACAGACAAAATATGGTAATAACGTGATCTCGCGGATAGAATTTGCGCGAAGAGAAGAGGATACGCTCCAGATAGAAATACGCAATGTCGTAAGCGAGATGATTAGAGGTCTGACAGAGCACAGAAATGTATATGACATTGTAGTAGTCGGAAATCCAGTAATGAGGGACCTATTCTTTGGCTATTCCGTCGAGTCGCTGGGTAAAAGCCCTTATGAACCGGAGAGCACAAAATCAGTGAGTAAAACCGCGAAAGAACTCAGGCTTATGGCGAATCCCCGAGCGTGGATTTACGGGCTTCCACTGATCGGCGGTTTTGTCGGTGCTGATGCGTTGGCGGTGGTGCTCGCGACTGAGATGTACAAACACGATGAGATAGGCATGGCAATAGACGTTGGGACCAATACGGAGATCGTACTGGGAAATAAAGACCGGATGATTGCAACGTCATGTGCTGCGGGTCCCGCGTTTGAAGGTGCCAGTATAACGTGCGGAATTGGTGGCGTAAACGGTGCGATAAAAGAAGTTAAGATAGAGAACGGCGCGGTAACGTACAAAACTATTGGCAAGGGTGTCACCGAGCAGCCAGTCGGAGTCTGCGGGTCAGGATTGATAGACACGCTGGCGGAACTTCTGGATAACGGGTTGATAGACGGCAGAGGCAAATTCCGTGGTGCTGAAAAAGAATTCTGGATAGCAGAGGACATTAGCCTATCGGAAAGGGATATAGACCAGTTGAATCTGGCAAAAACCGCCGTTTCTGTTGGCATAAGGGTGTTGATAGAGAGATACGGGATTGCGATAGGCGATATAGACCGTTTATATCTCGCTGGCGGGTTCGTTAACTTTACAAACACGGAGAATGCAATACGTATAGGCCTTCTTCCGGATATTGCGCGGGATAAGATAAAGAAAGTGGGCAATGCCGCGATAGAAGGTGCGAGGCAGGCGTTGATTTCGAGGACAAAGAGGGCAGATGCAGAAGCAGCGGCTATGCGAATCGAGCACGTGAAACTCGAAGAAGAGGACGGATTCATGGAGAAGTTCGTGGGCGAGTTATATTTTCAGAATTATTTGTGAGTACAGCAAAAACGCGAGCTTATTAAACATTACGGCAGCGCATCCTTTATTGCCTCGCCGAGTAATTCACCCGCTTGCTGCATTATCGGTCTATCCGGACCCATGTAAGCAACACACTCGTTATCGTGCATTTGCTTTACCTGCTCCTCGAATGCGCCCATGTCTTCATAAGACATCCCCACGAGTTTCGCCCCTATCTTTGACGCGGAGCCGCAAGGAGTATCGCGGATTACCTTTACGGTTTCGATTACCTTAATCTTCGCGTTTACTCGCAGTCCGAATTTGGGCTTACCAAAAGCATCAGCAAAAGAATTTATCACTTCATTATCGCTTCGCTCCAATACACAAAGCGGTTCCGGGAATTCCACAGATATGCCCTTCTCTTTGAGTTCAGTTTCTATTGAATATCTACCTTCGGGTATCAGGTTCGGGTCTTCAATGGGCCATATAACAGCATTTGCACCGGTCTTTTCCACTATAATCGGTACAAGATCTCCCGCCTTGGGCAGTATCCCAAGCACCAGCAGCAGGTCACACTCGCATAGCGGAATATCTTCTGGCAGGTCAATCTCAGGATCGTCAAGCGACACCGACGCGACTTTCAGGTCGTATAAGCCAACAATACGGTCGGCAAAGCCGCCAGTTGCCAGATGCCCCATTACCAGTTCGCCAAACGACCCGTGATACAGTATATATATTCGGTTATTCATGCTACTGATCTTATAATATTTTTTCTATTATATTTGGAATGATATGAAAGAAGAAAGTTTCACCGATAACTTTATATAAGGTGAAACCATGTGTTATTAACATATCACACGGTAAAAAAGTGGGAACAATCTATAAAGGAGGAGGAGAGGAATGAAGGGCAAAAAGAGATTAACAAAAGCGGGTGCATTGCTGATTTGTATTGTTTTTTTAGCGACTGTGTGTTCTGGGATGAATGTTGCAAGTGCACAAAGCGACCATTTAAAAATCTATGCGAATAAGGAACTTAATCATGCCACTCGAGCGGCAGAAAAAGTACCAGGTGAAATCATTGTGAAGTTCGAAAGGGATGTTAACGAACACCAGATAATATTAACTAATTTCCGGTATGGAACTACCGTGAAGTCAACTCTGCCATCAAGGGCTAGGGTGCTAAAGATACCCACATATGATTCAGTCGATACGATGGTCAAACGCTATAAAGATTTACCGGATGTGGAATATGCAGAACCGAATTACATTGTCCGAGTTCCTACTAGACTTGGTGACACATTTTGTCCACTGCAGTTGAATCTAGGCAATGATAAAGAAGGTTAATAGCAGAAACATCTTGGTAAGTCAAAAAATGGAATGTAAAAACGTAAAAACGAAAGTGCTGGCAGCAGCGATTTGCGTAGTTTTTTTTGTCGCTACGAGCGGGACAGGAGCTGCAAGTTATCCAGAGGTCTTGATGGGAAAAGAACAACCTCATACCCCCGTTGCTACCGAGTATGCACCCGGTGAAATCCTTGTTAAGTTCAAACCGTATGTTAATGTAGTTGCGGGAACTATGACTAATTACAGACAAGGAACTTTCGTAGTCTCTACTCTACCCTCTGGGACTCAGAAACTAAAGATTCCGCCGGGTGAAACGGTTGAAGGTATGGTTAACAGGTATAATAAGCTATATAACGTCGAGTATGCAGAACCGAACTACGTGGTCCATGCTCAAATGGTCCCCAATGATCCAGGTTATCAATATCAATGGCATTACGACAATGATGAATATGGTGGGATAAACATGGAGTGTGCCTGGAATATGTCCACGGGGACAGATGTTGTGGTGGCAGTCTTAGATACGGGAGTGGCATATGAAAACTATAGTGAATATTGTGAAGCGCCGGATTTGAAGGGTACCACTTTTGTGCAGGGTTATGATTTTATCAATATGGATGCACATCCAAATGATGACCATTACCACGGCACACATGTCACCGGCACGGTAGCACAAACAACAAATGATGAGACTGGCGTTGCGGGTGTGGCATTCAACTGCAAAATAATGCCCGTGAAGGTGCTCAACAAAACAGGCAGTGGAACTCATTCCCATGTAGCAGAGGGGATCTATTATGCTACAGATAATGACACAGATGTTATCAGTATGAGTCTGGCAGGACCTGATAGTTCTACTACTCTTAAAGACGCGGTTGCTTATGCTTACAATAACAATGTGACCGTAATCGCATGTGCAGGTAATAATTACGAAAAGGAGAATCTCCCGCAGTATCCTGCCGCTTATGATGACTACGTCATCGCGGTTGGTGCTACAATCTATAACGAAACTCGTGCCGGTTATTCCAATACCGGAACTTATCTGGACTTGGCTGCGCCAGGTGGGAATCTAAGCCTGGATCAAAACGGCGATGGGCAGCCCGATGGTGTTCTCCAGCAAAGTTTCGCGCGAGGATATCCATGCACTTTCACTTATTATTTGGCACAAGGCACTTCTATGGCTACGCCGCACGTATCTGGTGTAGCAGCACTCTTGATCGCTAATGGTGTGACAGGACCCGATAATGTAAGAGAGATATTAGAGAGCACGGCAGAAGAC
>JAYEOC010000113.1:0-7891 GCA_034722635.1 Methanobacteriota archaeon | reverse complement strand
TATGAAAGACCTTAGACTGGTCAGTGGTTATGATGTTTTATACGGCAAGGTCAAGGAATTCATTCAAAAGTTCCTGTTTGATAGGGAAATTGAGATTGATGATTTGAACACGTTAAGAAATCTCTCTGAACTGGAAGCAACAATGACCGTTTTAGAAACTTTCAAGAAAAAGATAAACGAGCTGACGGTGCAGGATAAAGGTGACGCGGAAATAAAGGACTATATCAAATTGCGCAAGACACGACCTTTTGTTGCGGGGGAACAAGGATATATAATTCCTAAAAAGAGCGTATTCAATAAAATAATCGGCGACAGCCAACTTGAGCTGGTGTTTGCCCATTTTCTCGAAGGTTGTGATGATGTCATTTCATACGTTAAAAACTATATGGCCGTAAATTTCCGTATCGACTACGTGAATGCAGATGGTGAGATCTCAAATTACTATCCTGATTTTATCGTTAAAAAATCGGATAAAGCGATTTACATTATAGAAACCAAGGGACAGGAAGATTCGGATGTCCCGCTAAAGATGAACCGTTTAAAACAGTGGTGCGAAGACATTAACCAATCGCAGAAAGATGCTGTATTCGATTTTGTATTTGTTGATGAGGAAAGCTTCTACAAATACTGTCCCTCATCTTTTGAGCAGCTTGTGAATACCTTTGAGGAATACAAAGGCGAATAAAAGAGCTCCACCATATGAGGGGTTGGCAGTTAAATGCAGACATGTTTTACCCGAAGAACAGTAACATCCTTTTCTCGGAACGTTTCATTTCAGGAAGATACACAATCCCGGTTCGTTGGCTAAACAAATGCTATTCGCAAATCCAGAACCACGTGATATTTCCGTGGACCCACCGAACGCACAATCCGCTTTTCATCCACTTCTAGTCTCAACGAATCCGCGAAAGATATAATGTCTTTCACACGTTCAAAAGGCGTATCAAACAAATTGTCATCCCGGCGTCCCGTGGAAACGGCATAAAAATGTATCATACATTCCTTGTTCCGATTCAATGCCTTCACCGCGGCGGGCAAGAACGAATCCGCATCCTCGGGTAGCGGCATCAGAACACGATCCGCGACACCTTCAAACTTAGCTAATTCTGTTCGTGCATCGCCTAAAATCGGTATCACCTGCCCTTCTACCTTGTTCAATGCTACATTCTCCCGCATATATTCATACGCATACGGGTTCACGTCAATGGAATAAATCTTTGTTTGTGGTTGTGTCTTCGCTATGAGAATGGAGAAACAGCCCACACCGGAAAACATGTTTATTACCGTATCGCCCGGCACGATTTTTTGGGCTACTCTCTGCCGTTCGTAAGAGAGTCGTGGCGAGAAGAATACATGCTCGAGGTCCACTTTGAAGCTGCACCCGTGCTCTCTATGCGTGGTCTCCAGCTTATCTTCGCCCCATATCACGTCCAGAGCTCTTGTTCTGTATAACTCCTCGGTATGTGAGTGAAGCGGAACGGCTACGATGGTTCTCGCTTTTGGATAAAACGCATGGAACGCTTCTGCGATTCGCTCCTTCTCAGGTTCCAATTCCGGGTGAAACCTTATTACGATTACGTCGCCAATGACGTCATACGAGTGTACCGCGTTTTTCAGTTCGGGTTCCGCCAGTAGGTTATTAAGAAGCTCTTTCCGGTTCATATAAAATACGCAAATTCACACTACTGCATAATCTGTTTTTTCTTTAGAACCTTTCTTTTGATATAAAAATACCGTATTTTCATGCTCAATTGTGTCTCTCTCCGTGTGTCCTGAATGTTTCTTTGGTAAAGCTTTCTTTTCAAAAGAAAGGTTTATTCACAAAAACCTGAACACCTCCGGCAACTCCCCCACGACATCCCGGAACTTGACCGGCCAATTATCCAGATCCAAACCCTTCTGAGCCAAAAACACCGCCGCCCATCTTTGCAGACCAACGCCCGAGCAGCCAGACCATAGCTCCGCACCACTTTGCAGCTTCACGTTAAACCCTTTAGGATATTTATTACCATTCACGCTAACATTCTGGAACTCCAGCAATTTACCGCTGTACGGTAAAACCGCCTCGTAATCGGTAGTCCCCGCTTCTTTTAACTCGGAAAGACCCGCTTTACCCTCCTGCGCCATGAACCAGGGCGTCACCCATGCCTCGCGCCACTCGATGTCCAGTATCTCCTCGAATATATGGCGATACTTATCCTGCAACTGTTTCGAGTGCTCAATCACCTGCTCCTTATTCCCTATCCAGACGATCTCCACACGATGAAACTCGTCAAGCCGCTCGATGCCATGAATACCGCCACTTTCATACCTGTGTGACGTGCCGGACCGGTCAAAGACCTTAATCGGCATTATATCGTCCGGCATGGTCTTACCCTGCAGGAACACCCATGAGGGTGGGCACTGTGCATAACACATCCCGCCTACATTCTCTATCCGCTCCATAATCATGTCCAGCGGTACCTCATTCGTGACTTTGTAATAATCCATCACCTCTTCCCAGTATTCCGGGTCGCGCGTCTTCGGCGTGCATACGTAATACGCCTCAGGGTAAATCCCTTTTGCATGACCCGACCGCTTCCAAACGTCCCAGGTCACGAGCTTAGGGAATATCATCTCTTCGTAGCCCAGCGGCGTGAAAATCTCGTCAAACAATATGCGTTCAAAAGCTCTAAAAATCTTCGTTATCTGCGGGCCGTATATGAACTGCCCTCGCCCGGCAGCATGTCGTATCCAACCACGATTCACCATCTCTTCCGTGGGGTCTTTATCGAAATAGTAAGGCTTCTTTTCGCTCTCAAATAACAATTCCCAGTGCTCACTTTTGCCTTTCCACTCCGCAGCCTCTTTCTTATCCTCCAGTAATTTTAGTAGCCTATCCGGAATCCTGTTCCCTAACGCAAACTCATCTACATCCAGGGATAGCTTCAACCGCCCATTTTCATGGGTCATTTGCTTTACAAACGGTAGTTTCTTTAGCTGCCAGTCCTCGTCCCAATCCAGAGCCATCTCGTAAACTTGTATTTCCACGCCTCTCAGCCCTATCCGGTGCTTACCCAGGAATTTAGCCAATTCTTTCTTTAATCTGAGAAGCGCATCATGCACCCGCACGTACCGGTCTGAAACCAACTTTAACTCGAGCTTTTCCTCTGCCACGTTCCACCAGTCTATTGCAGCACCGCCGCCCTTAGGTGCACCTTTCTTTAACAAAGTATCGTTACAAGACCGCACAAAATCAGCTATTTCCGATGCACTTATTCCTGTTAAACTCCCGCTGCATTTAATGATCGCACTTAGTTGAAATTCCATTTCCGTCATTCCCTCTTCTTAAACCTCCGCCCTTGATTCTGATTCCGCGTCCGCAGCCAATACCATATCCTGTGCCACCTTTGCGTTCATCAAATAATCATCTACGCTCGCTATTAGCGTCCCTATTTTATGTGTTTCAAAATACGTTATTGCGCTATTTGCCTTTATCTCCGTGTTCATAATGTTCGTATTGTCCGACATCAAAGCAACCGCCACCAAATCGGCTTTTGTTCCGCTTATCTTTATGCTCGCTTTTATTCTCATCTGAACTTGAACGTTAAATTTAAATCCTAATCAGTCCTACAATATAAAAAATGTTCGATTACGTTGTAGTTGTAGTAGGGGAAGATTCCGAAGTGAAGAACCTGGAACGGACTCCGCTACGCGGTGACGTGCTCCTAAACTCGATTTTAGTGCCTGTTTCCGAGAGCGCATGGACCGGTGCCGCGGGTAACGGTCTTGGTACTCTATTCGCAATAGAAAACGCGAGTACGGCGATACGGGAAAATCAAGGAAAAAATCTAGTAGAAGAAGTAACCCGAGGCAAAAGCGTTCTTATTGTACATACCGCGGGCAAAGGCACCAGAAACATACTCACACGGACATGCAAGAACAAAGCATACATAAACGTACCTGAACTCACAATACTGGAGGGCGTGATAAAACAGTTTCAGGATTTTGCTATTCCTTCTCGTATCCTGGTTACGTGGGGCGACCAGTTCCTGTTATTTGGAAATAGCGCGGAGGAGATAAGAACGTGTGCACAGAACGCGCACGTCATGCTCTTTGGCTTGAAGACAACGCTAACGCAGGAAGTTGCGACTAAATACGGTATTCAGATAGTCCAATGTGCGGACGAGGCAGGCTGCGAACTGCTCGATTTCGAGGATACCCGGAACTATGAACTGGCGAAGGCGAAGCTGCAAAAACATGAAGGCAGCACGGTGATGGTGAATATGGGGATGTTCGCAATGAGCGGTGCTGCAACAGAACACATGCTCGAAGCGTTTAACGCGAATCTGCGTGATAGAAACGGTAAATTCAACTCAGACGAGTTATGGCAAACCTGGATTTCGGGCGAGTCCGGTACCGATCCGTGGCTCCGTGCGCGTGCGGCCATGATAAAAACGGGTGTACTACGTACAGAACCACTTGCACTGATAGCGAGTTTCCCTTTAAGCGCGAAAACAGTATGGCAAGATTTCGGCACGAATGCAAGCTATTACGAGACCATGATGCAGATATTAGCCGATGACGATGTAGGTCAGCGATTACGCGACTTCTTAGCGGTAAACGTCTTGTCGGTCAATAACGGCTGTAAAGTGCGGGATTCTGTGTATGACAATACCGAGTTTGCAGAAGGGCAGGTGAAGAACTGCGTAGTTTCTAATTCCAGCGCGAACTCGGCACTGCTTGAGCAGGCATGTGTGATCAACTCCAGATTGAACAGAATACGAGGTAAAAACTGCGTGGTTTACAATGTGGTTGATCATGGCACTTTAGAACTCGAGGATTGCGTACTCGTGGATGTGTTCCATCCGCTAAAAGGTAAGATAAGGCTGAAGATGAGGATTGGCGAGGAGAAGGGCGCGAAAGCTAAATGGTGGGACTCGCGACTTCCGGGAAACGTTTTTTCGCTGATCGAAGTAGCAGCAATGATGAAAGGCGTTTCTGAATCGGAAATACGGGCTACAAAGGAAACGTTTGAGCGGCTTACCGCGCAGATGAACTCGGAAGTGCTTATTGACGGACCCATAAGAATCAAGCCGTTCAAGGAGGATAAACCCTGGGGCTACGAACTCTGGTGCGCTTCTCCACGGAATTATTGTGAACTCGAGACGGGACAGGAATTCACTCTTGATGACCTGACTGCTTTGTTCCCGGAAAAGATTTTAGGCCGGGATATGGCAAAGTTTCCGCTGATTGTGAAGATAATAAAGGCGGATGAGAATCTGTCGGTGCAGGTGCATCCGGACGATGCGTACGCGAGAAAGCTTGGTGATGTGTTGGGCAAAGAGGAAGCGTGGCATGTCCTCAAGGCGTCACCGACTGCGAAAATATATCTGGGATTCAAGCAGTCTATGAACGCGGATGAATTAGAGGACTCAGCAAAAAGTGCAGATTTTATGGCTCGTTTGAATGCGTTTAGCGCTATCGTTGATGATACATATCACATTCCTGCGGGTACCATTCACGCATTAGGTGCCGGGACAAAGATATATGAAGTAAGTACTGCGTCTGAGAAAACTTTTCGGATATACGACTACGGTAGAGGACGTGAACTCCATCTGAAGGATGCTATGAACGTATTGAAGTTTGAAGCACTCAAGGACGCGAAGACTGAGCATGTGCTTTTGCGTAGGGCAGAAGGTTGTGAGGCTTATTTACTTTTGAAAGGCGAGCAAATCGAGCTGCAACGTTTTAAGGTTCTTAGCAAGCAAGTAAAAGTATTTACAGGTGCTTGCTTGATTACGTGCGTGGAAGGCGAGGTAACGCTGAAGTCGAGTACCGGCGTAGTTACTTCTTTAACGCCGCCGGAGACTGTGTTAGTGCCTGCATGTGCTGCGAGTTTTGAGGTGCTGGGGGCGGGAGAGGTGATATGCGCTAAGTGGCTATATCACAATCAACTTTGACAACAGTTCCTCCGCCCTTTTCCGCACATTCTTGATTGCAGCCGTACATCGGAAACGCAACTTTAGAAATAGAAATCCTTTACATACTCGGGCTTCCTTGTTAATACGTCCCGGATACTTACAATGCCTATGGGCACACCGTTTTCCACTACGGGTAGCCGTTTTATGCGTTTCTTCGCAGCAAGCTTGCACGCTTCATCTACTGATGCTTCTGCCTCGATGGTGACAATCGGAGAAGCCATTATCTCTCTCGCTTTTACTTCGTTCGCTCTTCTGTCTTTCAATAGCACTTTTAATGCTATATCCCGCTCAGTAATAATACCTACCGGTTTTCCTTCCTTCGTTATTACTATACTTCCTATCCCCAGCTCTTCCATGTCTCCCGCTATCTTCGCGGCTGTCGCAGCCACATCTTCTGTAATGATCGGGCGACTCATTATATCTTTTGCTTTCATCTTTTCCTTACCACCTATTTTTTAGATATAGCGTAAAAAAAATAAAAAGAGAGTGGTTATACACTCCCCCTTATCTCTCAAATGCAATCCAGGTTTCCGTTGTTGCGACGTCTCTGCTCTGATGTAGGAAATCCATTATCACTTGTGGGTTTTCCGCCTCGTAAATCCATATCGCGTCATATCTACCCAGCGTGTGATAGACCTGCAGGAACTTAACGCCCGCAGGCGGATTTGCAAGTACTTTGTCACCGAATGCCCTTGCATCGTCCACCATACCAGAATTTACTTTCACGCTTGTCATGAATAACATTGGGTTCACATCACCTCCATATTAGTAATATTAGTTGCAAGAGCTATAAAAAACTTTCTACTAATGGCATGACCCTACCAGAAAGTCGTGTGAAATCAATGTATAAGCTTAAACAGCGAAGTACCTACCGGAATCTACGCATATAACGGCGCTCCACGAATTTCTTTACTCGGTATGCACCAACGGTAACTACTTTTCCCGCGAAATATGTCACTGCTTTATCATCACCGAGCGAAATAAGCGCCCTTGGATTCTGTATCGTATTCTTTGGACGGTAGCTCTTCAATCTTTCGCCTTTTAGTGCCCGTATTATATTTCCCGCGGCTACTTTGCCCTGCCCTTCTGCTTCCTCAACGTTTTGCCCGGAACGACCCTTATCCGACTCGAAATATGCCGTATCGCCTATCGCAAATATCGCTTCATGCCCCGGCACGCGAAGGTCGGAACCCACTTTTAACCAGCCTTTTTCCTTTGGCAGGTCGAGTTTCTGTAAGAGGGTGTTTGGCTTTATCCCCGCAGTCCAGATGATAATATCGTATTGGAATTTCGCTCCGCCTGCGAATAGAATCGCGTCATCGCCTATTTCTTGCACCGCGGTTTCTGTCAATATCTCAACGCCTCTACCAGAAAGGTTTTCCCGTGTCTGGTTAGCCAAATTCTCACATGCAAAAGCAGGTAAAACCTGTGGCATCATCTCCACGAGGCATATCCTTGCTGATGCACCTTTAGCCGCGAAATAAACAACCAATTCACCGGCTACTTCTACTCCGGTCAACCCGGCACCAATAACCGCTACATTTATTCTTTTTGAGTAGTCGAGAGTATCAAGCGTCTCTTTTGTATTTCGTGCACCATCCAGGGTATTGACTGAATAGGAGTGCTCTTCCGCACCGGGAATACCAAAAAAGGTTTGTTCCGCACCTACGGCCAGTACGAGATAGTCATACGGGATTTCTTTTTCTGCTGTGCCGGTCTTCACGATTTTAGCCGTGAAATCAATAGCTACCACTTCGGCATTTATGTATTCTGCTTTTATTTTCGATGCGAATTTGTTTAAATCCGCGGATAGCTCTGCTGGGCTTGCCTTTCCGCTTAAAATCTCGGGAAGTGCTGCGAGGTATTCAAATCGCGTTCGGCGGTCAATCATAGCAATCTCAAGCTTTCTTGAGCGTTTTCGTAACTCC
>JAYEOC010000112.1:3968-7933 GCA_034722635.1 Methanobacteriota archaeon | reverse complement strand
TGCATTTGAAACCGGTAAAAATTTATGAAAAAGATAAACATGCGACTTCATATAACACGGGCTATACGGCTTCGCTACGCTTAGCCCAAATCGGCTGTCGCCGACTTCGTATAGCCCGATTCCGTTAGGCAACATTGGATAAAATAGGTGATAAAGAATGGATATTCTAGAGTTCCGAGATGAAATGGTCATTCCAAAGATCAATAGTGAGCTCTATCTTGCGCTTTATGAAATCGAGAATTGGCTTAAGCGTATCTGCTTGACGGCGTATGTATTGAAACATGGGGCACATTGGATAAACTCAATCTCCACTGAGTCTAAAGTCAAATTCAAAAGTCGCTGTAATGTTAGTCATGAACTTCTATATTTAGATACTCAGATGGACGATAACCTAATCTGGATGTCTACGTTGGGGGAACTTTCGCGATTACTCCTTGACGACTCTGCTGCTCCTTTTGTGGAGGAGCTTACGGGTTTCTCAAAGGAGAGGTTGAAACACAAGTTAGACGAGATCCGGGAGATTCGCAACTTACTTGCTCATAATCGAGCATTATCTGAAACTACTGCAAAGATCCTTCAAGGCATTATCGCTTCTTTCAAGATGGCAGTTGACAACTTCAAACATTATTTTCTCTACGAATTCGGTGATATTTTCTCCGAGGAGGATATTTCCGACGTGGTTAACGTTCATTTTCAAGCTGGGATGGAAGGAAATGACTGGAGTAGCTTTCATGCGTTCCTTGCAAGAAGTAAATACTTTTATTCATTGACCTGTCTGCCCGTGGAGCCGTTCGGACGCTTCGTGAGTGCGTCTAAACTTCTTCATGAATATGAGGGTGAAATGGCCAAAATATTGGCATTTACGCTTAATAAGCAAGGGGACGAGTACTCTGTACTCATTCCTAAGAGCATTGAGAAAGAACGGGCTATTAAGGTTGTAGATGCTTTTCTTAGAAAGTCTGATGTTTGGACTAAAAAGTCTTATGTAACACAGCATCCAAAGTATGTGTGCAACCCCAAAATATGGTTCTACGAAAATCGGAGAGACGCGGAGGATTGAACCATCCAACGTCGCCTAACAGAGCGTATCTGGCTACGTGCCTTCGGCACTCCGCGTAAATCCGCCTTCGGCGGACTTCAGATACGCCCGCGACGTTAATAAAATCCTGCCCCCAACCTAAAAAGAAATATTTAAAAAGACGAAGAGAATTATTATGAATATGAAAGCAGATCCTAAAATCAATAACTTTATACAAGAGATCCGGTTTATGGACGAAGATAAAGGAGGAACGGTAATTTCTTTAAGAAAATTAGTTCTAGAGATAGCTCCAAGCGCAAAGGAAGAAATAAAATACGGCGGTTTGGTCTTTGTAAGCGATAAGAGGTTGTTTTGCGGAATCTTTATCCGGAAAAAGCATATATCTGTTGAATTTGATAGAGGCGCAGAGATGCAATATCCTGATAATTTTCTTGAAGGTAGCGGAAAAAACAGACGACACTTAAAAATCTTTCAACAGGAAGATATTGAAAATAAAAAGGTCGAATATTATATTAACCAATCTTTTAAATTATAAAAAATGGAGGGATAAAATATGGAACTAAAAAAACTTGCACCAAATTTTGCGGTTCAGGACATCGAGAAAACAGTTGCGTTTTATCGCGATGTGCTTGGGTTTAAACTGGAAATGGCAGTACCGGAAGATAAAAGTGGTGTTGAGCAGGAACTGACAGAAGGAAAGAAGTATATTTATGTCATGATGAGTCGTGATGGTGTACAGGTAATGTTTCAGAGAACGGATAGTATTGGAGAGGATGTGCCGCCACTTAAGGGTGTGCCAATAGGCGCTTCTGTTTCTTTTTACATCGAAGTAGGGGATATAAACGCGATATATCAAGAAATAAAGCCAAAAGCAGAAGTAGTGAAAGAACTGGAAACCGCCTGGTATGGAATGCAGGAATTTTATATCAAAGACTGTAATGGCTATGTTTTAGGATTTGCAGAAAGAAAATAAAGACGGTGGGGGCAGAACTCTGCGGTTGCTTCGCAACCTTGCCCTTCGGGTCATATAACATCGGATAAAAGGCTTCGCTACGCTTCGCCCAAATTGCCTTCGGCAACTTTTTTTATCCGCGAAACGTTAGGCGAAATTTTGATTTGGGCATAGACGAAGAAAAAACATATATGCTATAATGAACTATAGTATGTTATGGTGATGTGAAATGGCCACTTCGATTCAAATAAGTGAAGAGCTGCAAAAAGAGCTTATTAAAAGGAAACTCTCGGATAAAGAAACCTATGAGGGAGTAATCTGGGATTTGGTAGAAGATTCTCAAGAACTGAGTGAACAAACAAAAATAGAGATAGTACAGGCCCGTTCTGAACTAAAAGCAGGCAAGTTCCATACATTAGGAGAGGTTAAGAAAGAGTTGGGCATATGACTTATGAGATTATTTTCTCAGATAAGGCTCTTGAACAACTTAAAAAGATGGAAAGGAATGTTCAAGAGCGAATAATTGCAGCATTAGAAAGGGTTAGAATAAGGCCTGAAGCTTATGTAACAAAACTCGTTGGAGATCCTGGTTATCGGTTGCGTGTGGGTGATTATAGAGTCATAATGGACATCGAGAACAAAGAACTTCACATCTTAGTTTTAAAGGTCGGTCATAGGAAGAAAATATATGATAGATAAGTGCCCAAATCAAAACTCAAAATGCCTTCGGAATTTTGGTGCTAACGCACTCGGACAACACGGTGTATGCGGTTCGCTACGCTCACGCAATTTGCTCGCTATCGCTCGCAACTTCGCATACACAGAAACCGTTAGGCGAAATTTGCCCATTGATATAAAAGATTACAAGCAATTTGTGCGGGGATTAGAATGGTTCTGCGAGAACGCGAAGTGTCCAGGGTGCCGAGGAGGTGGAGGACCGCCTGGGTGTGAGGTAAGGAACTGCTGTTCTGAAAAAGGATTGCGTATCTGTTTTGAATGTGCAGAGTTTCCTTGTCCAAAATTTAAGGACTATGCAGACCCTGACACGATGGATAGATATAAGAGATTCAAGGAGATAGGTTTTGAAATATGGATAAATCACAAATACAGCAAAGCGGTGAATTGGCAACTAAACAACAGGTGCGGGAAGGCAGTATAAACGCAGCGATGCAGTTTATGGGTAAGACAAGAGCGGAAGCGGAGAAGATGGCGGATGAAATGATGCCAAAACTGCCACGGTGGCAAGAATAAAGGAGTAGGGCCAAACACGGTGGGGGTGTGACCACATCCTGTTTTTGTCTTTTTATTTTAGCTTAGGCGAAATATAGTATTCTCTGATCTCACAAAATGAAACGAAAAATCAGAGATAACACCTATAACGGGGCAACGGGATATGTGGCGCTTTAATGCGAGGTGAAAAACGCGGCATCATGGAGACCGTAACTATTGAACCAAAGCAGCCTTACGATATAAAAACACATTTCCGACACAGATTCACACAGATTGCACTGATTTATTTCTGTATATAAAGTATAACTACCACCTATTTAGGACGCAGATCACACGGATATACGCAGATTTACGCAGAAAATCAACTGCCTTACGTTTAACTTCTGGTTTAGTGCCAAAAATAACTAAAAGTCCAACTTCAATACCTGTTGCTTTGAGATACCAAAAAACCAGAACCAAATGAGTTATATACTTTGTAGGCAGCACCAATTATCTTTTCGGTTATATCACGCCATTTATAGTCCTTCATCTGTGTTAATTAGTGTTAATCCGTGTCTAATAAATATGCTTTTTATATGTCTTTACTTTTGGTGGGCTATGCTTAACCGAACACACATGGTACAGGGTGAGTAAGAATATGGCATTAGAGACGATTTTAGCAACGTTTAATAATAGCATCTTAAAAGTTCGCCGAGTGATAACGTTTTGCTAGAGGCTAACCCGATATGACCTACGTATGCGCCG
>JAYEOC010000112.1:0-3868 GCA_034722635.1 Methanobacteriota archaeon | reverse complement strand
AATAATAGCATCTTAAAAGTTCGCCGAGTGATAACGTTTTGCTAGAGGCTAACCCGATATGACCTACGTATGCGCCGCGCGAGACCTTACGACGGTATCACATTTCCTATCGCGACATCCACAAGGTCATAGATGTACATTGAAAGCATATCTACATACGGTGCGAGCATATCCACCGGTCTCAAGATGAAAGCTAAAAAGAAGATAACCGAGAAAATCGCGGTTATCGCTAACGGTATGACCACAAGAGAAGTGGATTCTTTCACTTTTGGCTCTGCTACCGCGCCCTCCGGTTCCTTAAAGAATGCGGTATGTAATATCGGGAAGAAATAAACAACATCCAGTAAAGACGCAATCAAAAGGACGAACAGGAATATAATCATCACAGGTGAAATAGTCTCGTATGCCACGTATGTACCCATGCACAAATACCATTTACTTATGAAGCCCACAGCAGGTGGAATACCACACATTCCAAGCGCACCTACGGTGAATGCCAGCATAGTTATCGGCATTGTCTTCCCTATGCCACCCATCTCACTTATGTTCTTCTTACCGGTAGCCACCATTATCGCACCGGCACACATAAACAGCGTTATCTTCATGTAGCCGTGGAACGGAATGTGCATCATTGCACCCCGTATTCCTGGTTCTGTTAACAACGCCGCGCCCAAAAGGATGTAGGACAACTGATTTATGGTAGAATAGGCAAGTCTTCTTTTCAAATTGTCTTGACCGATGGCAAACAAATTGGAAACGATCATCGTAAAGCCCGCGATACATGCCAGTAGCAGACCCAGTCCAAGCGAGGTCATCAAGTCCACACCATATATGAAACACACAATCCGGACGATTCCGAACACGCCTGCTTTCACCACTGCTACTGCGTGTAATAACGCACTTACAGGTGTCGGCGCCACCATCGCTGCAGGTAACCAGGAATGGAACGGCATCCACGCCGCCTTCAGGAACCCCAAAAGGAAACAGACGAACAAAATTATCAGCGTCCACTTATGTGCAGGATTAAGAGCAGCAAGCGCAGCTATCCCGCCATTCGTGAAGTCCGTGGTCCCTGTAAGATAGTAAACCATCACCAGCCCAAACAGGAAGAAACAACCCGAGGTGAGCAGATACGCGAAATATTTATGACCCGCGCTCAAAGCCTCTGCTGTCTGATCATGAACAACCAGAGCATATGTCGAGACAGTTAAAATCTCATAAAATATGAATAGCGTGAGTAAATTCGCGGACATTGCAATGCCCAAAGCACCGAATATGGCAAGAGCAAAGCTAAAGTAAAATCTGGTCTGTGCATGCTCCTTCAACGACCTCATATAGCCTATGGAATAGAAAGTGACCAATATCCAGAGTGAAGAAGAAGTGAGTGCGAATAGCATACCGAACGCATCTACTTTTAAGCCAATTCCCAGGCCCGGTAATAAAGTCTGGCTAAAGACGCATCTGATAACGTCGCCATCTAAAACCGGACGTATCATGGACAGAACGAGCGAGAACGTCGCTATACTCGCTATGATCGCCACTCCTTCCCGTATATTCGGCCATTTGCCTAACATAAATATTAAAGGCGCTGCTATTAACGGGCACAAAATGACTAACAGTGGCGTAAGCATCTCTACCATTGCGGCATCCCTCCTACACCCAATTCACATAACATCTGGTCCATCATAGGTGCAAACACGCCGGTAAGCCATAAAATACCCACGACAATACAAAGAACCGCGAGTAATAACATTGGGACAACCATACTAATCGGCACATCCGCTTTCTTCGTGTCGTTATGATGCCCGTGCCCCGAGTTGACAAAATAAATACGGTCAACTATTCGCCAGAAATAAGCAAGGTTCAGAAGCGTACTGATCATGAGTATAACCACGAATGCGTAACCGGAAATAGGCATAGTTGCCGTAGCGTCTAAAGACGCAAAAAGCAAATACAGTTTCGTGGCAAAGCCAGTACACGGGGGTACACCAATCATGGCAATCGCAGCTAAAGTGAATGCCGCACTTGCAAATGGCATCTTCTTCCCTAACCCTTCAAAATCCTTTATATCCCAGAGGTTCAATTTGTAAATGAATGCACCCGCCGCCAAAAACAGGCAGCCTTTCATAATCGCATGATTTAAGATGTGTGCAATCGCGCCGACAAGGCCCCAGGCCGAAATTGGTGCCAGCCCGATTCCCAACACGATATAGCCTATCTGGGCAATGCTGGAATATGCAAGCATCCGCTTCAATTTTGTCTGCTGTATCGCGAGTACCGACCCTGCTATTATGCCTATTGCCGCGATCCAGCAAAGTGCCATTTCCACACCGCCATAGCTCTGCAAGAACTCGATTGTGAACACGGAGAAAATAACTCTTATTAAGGCATATACCGAAACTTTGGACATCGTAGCTGCAATTATCGCGCTTACCGCAGAAGGTGCGTACGTATATGCGTCCGGCTGCCATACATGTAACGGAAATAGCGCCATCTTTATGCTCATCCCAACTGCAAAGAACACAAACGCTGCTTGTACTGCTCGATTTCCATACAGCGGTGGCAGCAGGGCCGAAAGATCTGCCATATTTAGCGTGCCCGTAACCGCGTACAGGAAACCCGCGCCTAACAGGTAGAAACAGGCACCCATAGAGCCCATAATCACATAGTTGTAACTCGCTTTTAACGCTCTTCCACCGGCAACTGCTATCAGTGCGTATGACGCTAACGCCGATATTTCCAGGAATACGTACAAGTTGAATATATCCCCGGTCACAACTATGCCACATAAACCGGTGATAAGTAATTGAAAGACCGAATAGAACGGAACTATCTTAAGCGGTAGCTCCTTCTCTACGCTTCGTTTTGAATATATAGCACAAACAAAACTAAGTAGTAGAATCACGATGAGTACATACGCATTAAACGTATCTATCACGTATTCTATGCCCCAGGGCGGTGCCCAGCCACCCAACTGATAATGTATGGGCCCTTCAGCCAGGACGCGTTTCAGCATAGACAACGCCATCAACAGTTGTATGAATATGGTAGCTAACGAAATAGGAAACGCAGCCTTCTTGTTTAGCATACCGGCGATTAAGATAGTAAATGCGGCAAACATCGAGATTACAATCACAAGCACCGGATAATGTTCAGCTAAAAACCATGTCATCGCTATTTCTCTACCTCCCGCTTTTAGTCCGCTCTCTCGCCACTGCCTTCCTTAGTCATTTCCCTTCTCTTCGCCATCCGTACACCAACCTAAAGAGGATAGAAGCACTATATATATCTTTCCTTTTTTCGCTGTTGTATCACCAGGGCACATCTTTCCGCCCCAGTTTAAATCCGGTGTAATTTGTAAGTAAGTGCAGTATAGGCGTAATTATAACTACAATAATGATTATTTGCAGCGTGAAAGCGCCAATGAACCAATCGCGTGCAAATAGGAACAGAAGCAGCCACGCACCCGCCACAAAGTCCAGTTGGTCCACAATAGGGAACGGTGCACCTCTTTTCAGGCCCACGCGCCGCTTTACGAGACTGGCCAGGAGGTCACCGAGCATCGCACCTGCGGATAAGCAAAGAATCGTGACTACACAAAAAGGGAAAGGCCCGAACGAGTGGGAAAGGGGTTGTTGGATTATACCACATAGAACTCCGCAAGCGGTGCCCTTCAAGAAGCCTTCATAAGTCTTGCCATCACCCAGCAACCGGTTTTTACCCCAATAAATACCGCGGTCTATGGGTGTTTTCCCTTTGAAGAATCCCGCACTCAGATTCGTGATGTACGCAGGCAGCATCAGCCATATCGCATAGAGGATGATCATAGGGTCCATATTCACTTAATATCAGGACTGTTTATAAAATC
>JAYEOC010000111.1:5987-8076 GCA_034722635.1 Methanobacteriota archaeon | reverse complement strand
TCTCAATATCTTTCATAACCTTCAAAACTTCTTCCTTCGTTGCAATTCCCTTTACATGCAAACCTTTAAAGATAACACCTGCTGTGACAACATTTACTCCAAGATTCCTCGCTACTGAGATGGCACTTTTGTCAAAAGAAGAAAATAAATAACCTCGTTTCAAGCAAACAACGATGCTTTCTACTTCACCCCTCCCAATTTTAGCGTGTTCTTCTTTAAGTCGCAAATAATCTATCTGTTCTTCCTCTAAAATAGTCACCAATTCTGCCTTCTCAAACACCTCTTCAGGATATTCGTATCCATGCTCCAAAGGGACTAAGAGCTCTTCGTAAACACACGGAGTTATCCCCACGCTTCCAAAAAGCGTTATTATCACATCAAAATGCCCTGCCTTCGCGAATGCACTGGCAATATCTGTATCAAGTAGGATCATACGGTATCACTGGATCAACCTTAACCCCTTCTCGATTTCCTCTTTTGTGCCGGTATAACTGCTTAATTTAAAACCTCGTATTTCCAGCATCTCCTTAAAACTCTCTATGTCCATGCCCGCAGTTTCCGCTGCTTTTGAGAGCGATATATCTCCTTTCAGATAAAGCTCCACAGCTACTTCTAACTTTAATCCCGGCTTCAAATTCAAAAGCGCTCTAAACGCATCATCAACCAGAGCATCCCGACTATCATAATATTTCGGCACTAAGACCTTTGGAAGGCTTTCTGTTAGAGACATACCTATTCATTTTACTTTGCATCATATAAATATCACCTCACTATCAGCCCTCCTCAAATTTGCTAAGACCAATCTCCATGTTGTCGCGTAACCCTAAGATGACAGTTGGAACCTGTTTGCTTCATTTCCTCACCTTCATCGTCAAATACACCGCATGCTTCTTATCTACCCGCGCCAAACCCTGTGCAATCACATCTGGAAAGGGATAGTAACCAACCCCCACCGTTTTTTCAACTCCGAACCCATAATACTCGAATAACTCCGTCAACGCCTCGTAAGTAAAGACACGCACATGTATTTCGCCTTTGCTTCCGTGTTTCAGACCATGTTTCGGGTCAAAGGAATTACCCAGGATCAGTTCAGTACTGGCATGCGCAGGAAATGGCTGCTTACCGAATAACAAAGCAAACAAGTTATGGACACTGGCTAAATTCGGTGTTGATACAATCGCGTACCCACCTTTTTTCAGTACTCGATAGACCTCTTTAACAAATCGGTCCGGATTATAGAGATGCTCAATTATCTGGTTCGCAATCACCACGTCAACAGTATCATTCTCAATCGTGAACTCGGAATCCAGGTTAGCACGATAAACAGAAACCCCGTTTTCTTCTGCTTCATTTGCTATTTCGTCTATAAATTCAATCCCGTAAACTGATTGTGTTCCTATTCTATACGCTATTTTAGTTGTGAACTCCCCGTTTGAGCAGCCGCAATCGAGTAAAGTAGCACCCGGGTTTTCTTCGGTCATGTTCAAGATAACTGCTCTGTTCTTCCGCTCTACTCGGTAATACTGCGATATTAACTTCATATTCTAGTTTCTGTTCACTTATACGGCAGCTCCAGCCAATTCCAGGGCTTGTCACATCGCTCGTCATTGGTACTCCCGTTTATTAGCTTCGGCACAACCGTCGGGTCGTTCCAGGGTCGCCGTTCTTCATCCGGGTTCTCGTATTCATACAATCGGTTCACGAAATAAACCAGATACGCACGCTCATCACCGACTACTTTGAACCCATGCCAGTAATGACCCGGCATCCGCACAACCTGTAAATTATCGCCCGCAGACACGATCTCGTCCAGTTCTTCCGTTTCGTCATCGTATGCGCATATCTTCAACGCGCCTCTCAAAACCACAAAACAATCCACCTGCCCCCTTAAATGCCTGTGCCACGCACGCACCATACCGGGATAACTAATCGAAAAGTTCGTCTGCACGATTTCCTGATCGAATATATCTGCCCAGTCGCTTCTCATCAGCTCGGTAAAGAAGCCGCGTTCATCTGCAAATCGCCTTAACGGTTTTACTTCTAGTCCTTTTAACATTTTTTGTGTACCTTATCCTTTCAACTCATCTAA
>JAYEOC010000111.1:2961-5887 GCA_034722635.1 Methanobacteriota archaeon | reverse complement strand
TAAAATATCTATATCCGATTCTTCCGTTGCCTCCCCCCTCGCTACCGACCCGAAAAGGATGATTCTTTCTATCCGGTCGCCGTACTTCTCAAGCGCAACTTTTACAAACTCTTGTACTGGCGCCTGATACCTCTTCGGGATATTTTGCTCTAATCCTTGTCGCATCAACAATTCTGCCATATTCACCGCAGCTCTCCCCGTAGAACTTCTAACGCCATATCCAAACTATAAGGTTTTTGCTTTAAGTACTTTGCCGCTTTTGTCGTATCCAGCGAAGAATCCATAGGGCGAAGTGCTGCCCACCGCATATCCGCCATCCGCGATGCCACTATCAAGTCCTTATCCAACCCAAATTTATCCGCTACCTGCAATGCGAACTCGTATCTCGAAACCCGCGTGGCACCCGCCGTATGAAATATACCTTTTAGTCTTTGCCCCGAAATCTCCAACACCATCTGCGCCAAATTCGTATTCAACGTTGGCGTTATGTACTGATCGGTAACAATATTCACCTTTTCTCCGTTCCTGAGCGTTTCTATAAGCCACAACGCGAAATTGACCTTACCACTGGCGGGTTTTGCACCGTAAATAACGCACGGTCTTGCCACGCAATCGCAGTAACGCTCGCCCTGCAATTTCGTGTAGCCATAGTAATCTACCGGCTTTGGCTCGTCCTCTTCTTTATACAGCCCTTTATCACCGGGAAACACATAATCCGTAGAAACATACACGCTAAAAGCATCCAACTCATGTGCAATCGCCGCTACTCTTAATGTGCCTTCTACATTTAGCTTATACGCTAACTCCTTGTTCGTTTCGCATTCATCTACATTCGTTAACGCCGCGGTATGGATGATAACTTCGGGCTTTATCTCGTGGATAAACGCTAATTCATCCGCCAGATCAAACTTCACCGGCTCGCCAAATTCCGGCTTGTTGTGGCAGTAACCCGCGTAAACTTCGTGGTCCTGCAATGCCAGCTCCGCGATTTTAGCGCCAAGCAAGCCGCTGCCGCCGGTAATGAATATTCGCATGTTATTACCACTCCAGTTTCCAGGGCGTTGGATGCAGAATCTTATCGTCTGCTAAAGAGTTCCACCACCATTCGTTACTTAAATACCATTCGATAGTCTCTTCTAACCCTTTCTCGAACTTGTGCCGGGGCTTCCAGCCCAATTCCATCACTTTAGAATAATCAAGGCTATATCTGAGGTCATGCCCCGGTCTGTCCTCCACAAACTCAACTAAGTCGGGCTTATCCATAATCGCGAGAATCGTACTGACAAGTTCCAGATTCGTTTTCTCCGCGCCGCTGGCTACATTATATATCTCGCCCTTATCGCCCTTATTCAAGACCTTTTTTATCGCTTCACAATGGTCATCCACAAAAATCCAGTCGCGTACGTTCTTTCCGGTGCCATAAATAGGTATCTTCATATTTGTGATAGCCCTGATGATCGCTTTGGGTATTAACTTCTCCGGGAATTGGTAACGCCCATAATTATTTGTGCATCTCGTGATTACTGCGTTTAGGGCATAGGTTCTCACATAAGCCAGAACTAACAGATCGGCAGAGGCTTTACTCGCAGAATATGGTGAAGACGGCTTTAAAATATCGTCTTCTTTAAAAGAGCCCTCTTCTATGTCGCCATATACTTCGTCCGTACTTATGTGAACAAGCCTTGCACCGGGATTACACGTCCGTATCGCTTCCAGTATCGTATAAGTGCCATTAACGTTACTCACGATAAAAGAGTAGGGACTGGATATGCTTCGGTCCACGTGCGTCTCCGCGGCAAAGTTGACAACCGCATCGGTCTCTTTCACGAGCTTGCACATCAATTCGTAATCGCAAATATCGCCTTTCACAAATTCATACTCTAAATCTTTCACATTGGCCGGGTTAGAACCGTACTTCTGTGCGTCAACCACGACAATATCCGCGCTGTCGTGCATATGCCTCACAAAATTGCTGCCGATGAAGCCCAAGCCGCCGGTTACTAATAATTTCATTTTTACCTCTTCATATCCGCACCCAGGAAGTATCGCCAATAACAAACTTACGCCCTTTCGGTAAACTCTTGTTCTTCTCTATTATCGCACCCCGACCGATGATGCTATCAACAATATTACCAGCATTTATTAGCTTAGCGCTATCCATAACAATAGAATCTTCCACCTCAGCGTTTATTATCTCGCAATCGTTACCAATAGTCGTATAAGGCCCAATATAGCCATTTAATATCTCGCAATCGCTACCGATGAGTGCCGGCCCTTTAATCACCGAGTTCTCGTCCACTTTTGTGCCTTTACCCACGGAAACTCGTCCTCTAAGCTCGCAGTTTACCTCGCCCAATATCTCGTGGCTCAAATCGTCCAGGATCAACCGGTTAGCTTCCAGGATGTCTTCTGGTTTGCCTGTATCTTTCCACCACCTATCTACCTTCGTCCAACCCACTTCGTAACCGTTATCAATGAGCCATTGAATAGCATCAGTAATCTCAAGCTCATCACGCCATGACGGCTCTATGCTATTACAAGCATCCGTTATAACCGGTTTGAAGAAGTAGATCCCGACAAGAGCCAGATTGCTGGGCGGTACTTCAGGTTTTTCCACCAGTCGTTTTATTGTGCCATCATCATTAAGCTCTGCAATTCCGAACTGCCCCGGATTTTCTACCTCGGTTAGCATTATGCTTGCATCGTAATTGTTCCCGGCAAACGCATTCGCATGTTTTACTATCCCTTCTCGCAATATATTATCGCCCAGGTACATCACGAACTCGTCATCTAAAAACTTGTCGGCAATGAGTATTGTATGCGCTAATCCTCGCGGTTCGTCCTGCGGTATGAACACAATCTCAGCGTCCCAATCTTGTGATTGCACCGTTGCCATGACCTGTTCTTTATTTGGCCCCACGATGAT
>JAYEOC010000111.1:0-2861 GCA_034722635.1 Methanobacteriota archaeon | reverse complement strand
TGCGAGTATGTAATCGGGCGTAGTCGTGTGCCGTATCCGCCTGATAGTATCAGTCCCTTCATATTCGTGTCTCCTATTTATATTTAGCCTCTTGACATCATAAACCTAATAGTGATTCCATTATCATTGCTCTATTTTTTGTTTATGTACCACAAGCTCACGTAGAATAATGCTATACATTTATATGTCTCTGCGAACCAAAGTTTAATTGTGGTGAATAAGAAGATGGATGAAGAATACGGGAAGTTCCCGTCTGATTGGGAGAGAATGCCTGGTGACACTATTGAGTATCGAAAGAAGGTGGGCTTTTTCGAGGTCATCGCCAGAGAGGATGAGCAGCTTTGTCAGAAATGTGAGGAGAAACACCAGGGTTATGTATTCAAAACACTGGATAATAGCGGGAAGGATGTAGAAAATTCAGAGGTCTATTGGTGCCCTAAATGCGGTGGAATGAGTCCGGAGAACTACGAAAAATTTGTGAGAGCTGAGCTTCTATTTGGTGGGGGAGATTGAATCCAGAAACTTACGAACGTTTTCGTAAAGAGTGAGTGGATAACGCAAAAAGAGGTATACCCCACATTTTTTTCTTTTTTATAAAAGCGCTGGACTTTTTTACATTAACTATACCGACACATCGAATATTTGTTTGATTTTGTTCCGAGTACCGGAAAAATGTAGTCACAACTTCTCGATTAGTTCGCCAAGCGTATCAGAATCTGTCACTTCAAACTCCACATAAGCATCATCCAAAACATAAAACGCACTCTTCTTTGCTATGCTCTCTTTTGTAACTATTTTATCAATTTTATGTGAAACCAGAAGTTCAGCAGCTTTAAGCCCTTTCCGTTTCTCTAACGTGACAAACGGGTTTCTTACGAACCTCATATCCGTCAACTCTTTATCCGCTGCTTTTATATCAAAAATACAGAAATATTCTGCCTCACCGAAATGCCAGGAGACTTTAGACCGCATACCCGCGTTTTCCGTGCAGGGCACCGCAAACCGGATAAAATCCTTCTCCACCGGCTCTATATGTATTATTACCTTATCCACGTTCTTTAGCTCTGACTTAATCTTCGCCTCTATCTTATCACTCACTAAATGCGCCCTTTCAAGGTCTCTCAAGCTCGTTTCTATCACAATTTCGACGAATATGAATTTACCGGAGCCTCTTGCCTTCAATGAATGTATTTTCCTGACGCCATGAACCTCAGATGCTAGTTCTCTTATCTTGTGCAGGCTATCATAATCTATGGATGCGTCCAAAAGAACCTTAATCGAATCTTTTAAAATCTCGTAACCCGATTTGAAGATGAATACCGCGATCATAATACCTGCTATCTGGTCCAGCGAATAGAATCCAAGGTAGTTCCCCAATATGCCAAGTAATACGACTGCGGAGGCATAAACGTCTGCCCTCGTATGCTTGCCATCAGCGATTAAGCTGGGCGAGTTCAACTCTCGTCCAACTTTGAGTTGATAACTGCTCAAAAGCAATGTGAGTACCAGCGATGTCACTGCAACTAAGATTGCCGCCGGAACATTTGTCAGCACAACCTCTTCAAACTTCTGGACCGATGTGAGGACTATCTCATATCCGGCATAAAAAATCGCAAGTGCAAGGAACAGGCTTACTATATTCTCGGCTTTATAAAATCCATATGGGAAACTCTCGGTGGGCTTACGGCTTGAAATCTTAAGACCGATAAAGACTCCAATGGAACTTATAACATCAGTAAACGAGTGAACGGCATCCGCAAGTAAGGCGATGCTTCCGGAAAGCACGCCAACAGAATATTTTATGACTACGAGAAATGCGGTTACCACTATGGATACCAAAGCGGCTTTTTTGTCTCTATCTATTCGGGCCATGTCGTTTTTTCCATTGTATATAAAGTACAAGTTCTAACTATTTAGGACGCAGATTCACACGGATTTGTATTCTTCTGCATTAATCTGCACTCTGTGTCAATAACTGATTTTATTTTGTTCTAAAAAACCTTTGCTTCTAATAAGCGTCAACTTCTATAAAAATCGGGAACACCGCTTCTATCTCCTCAATCTGGTACAAGACCGTGATTTATACTTCTTTGTGTGCTGCACAATAAAAGTCACGCATTCGGTCAAGCGATCCCCTGAGCCTGTGATACCCCCAGCTATCCGCATATTTGTATTCATACGTTCTTCTCGTTTCCAAGCCTCTCCCGACCCTGTTTTGTCTTGTATTTGACCAACGTCTTCGCAACAGCATCAATCAACTCCGGAATCTCCACCTCCGTGCAAAACGACTTTAAAAGTATACCGTCAGCAGGTCTTCCTGCATCGTTGCCTACGATCCACATCGGGTAACCTCGCTCCGTCTCAATCACAGCCTCGTGTGGACAGCCTCGGATGCACCATCCGCAGGAAATGCACATGTCACTGTCAATCACCGCCTTCCCGAGCACGATCGAGATTGCATCCACCTTGCACAGTTCTGCACATCGTCCGCAACCATTGCACTTCTATTCATCTACCGCTGGATGAATCGGACCCACAAGCCCTTCGGTGCAGTAGCCCCTGCCGATAGTTGCAAGTCCGCGGGCATAGACCTCAGCCATCAGTTTATCCACATTCGTACCGGAAACACCCTGTATCTCCACGCTTTGTCTGGTTGTGAGTTCAAGCGACCTATCGAGTATTTGCTATTTGGTATTTGCTATTTTGGACAAGGACAGAAAAAACCGAAAAACTTTTAAACACCTGACTGAATTTATATTCATATGTTTGCATAGGAGGGAAAAAATGGCGAAGATAAATAAACTTGTTATAATTGGATGCGCAGGTTTTGGAGGACCGGGGGCAATGATGGCAAAGAAGGT
>JAYEOC010000110.1:0-8143 GCA_034722635.1 Methanobacteriota archaeon | reverse complement strand
CAATCTGAAGGTTCCGAGATGTGTCCACTGTCAACGCTGAAAGATTTGTATGAACTGATAAAAGGTAGCGATAAGGTTGTCACGTTTTAAGTTATAGGAGCAATTTGTACTAAAGTTTATGACGTCCAAAATGTTTTTGCCTTTGGTTAAACCTAGTGAAGGGTTCGAAGCTTTAAAAGAAAGAGTCATAGATAAGGGTTTCTGTACTTATTGCGGTGCATGTGCTTCTTTCTGCGAGCATATCGTACTTAAGGGAATACCCGAACTTGTGGAAGATTGCTCCATGACGCATGAAGATGTAGTAAAATGTGGTGTTAATGGAATCTGCTACGACGTCTGTCCGATGACGGAAACGAATGCTAAGGCGCTGGAAGAAGCTTTCCTCGAAGGTGAAAGAGACACGGAACTCGGGATTGTGCGAAAATTGACCGCGGGCTCATGTGGTGTGCAAGGTCAAGACGGTGGCGTTGTAACTTCCCTGCTCCTGTCGGGAATGAAAAAGGGGATTTTTGATTGCGCTATTGTTGCAGCCCGAGGAAGTGGCTTCCGAGCTGAGCCGATTATAGCGAAAAGCGAAGAAGAAATAAAGGGTGCGATGGGCACGAAATATGTGGCTGCGCCGATGGTGTCAAAGATAGGCGAAGCGATAAAAGAAGGTAAGAAGAAGATAGCTATTGTTGGAACTCCATGTGAGATAACAGCAACGAGGAAACTACAGCACGCAATGCTAAAGGAAGTTGAGGAGATAGATATAGTTGCGATAGGGTTGTTCTGTCTCAAGAGTTTTGATTATGACCTCCTTTCCGAAAAGACACAGGAACTGCTTGGATTAGAGCTCGGTAAAGCGGAAAAGGTTCAGATAAGTAGAGGACGCTACATAGTCCGAAGTAACGGCAAAGAGAACTCATGCAAAATCGCGGCTTTAGAGGCTGCGTACAGAAATAACTGCTACTATTGCGAAGATTTTACAGCAAAGTTGGCAGACATATCAGTTGGCTCAACTGGCTCTTCTGATGGCTCTTCCACAGTGATCATAAGGTCGAAAAAGGGAGAGGGACTTTTTAACTCGCTTGAGGACTTCGTTCCGACTGATGTTGATAGAGCAGGTTTAATCAAGATTGCTTCTTTTAAGAAGGGCAAATTAAGAAGGGAGGGGGAAGTTCCACCGGTCTTGAGAGCGTGATATAAGATGACGGAGATATTAACTGCAGGGGGGTCTGCTATGCAGGAAAGGCGGAAGATAAAAGAAGTAGAAAAGGGTGATTTACAAAGTCATTACGCACTTCCGATCGCGGTAAAAGAGGATATATGTAGTGGCTGCATGATGTGCATAGCAGCATGTGAAAACCAGAACATCCGCTTTGACGAGAAGAACGGTGTCGTGGTAATAAACGAAGTGGCATGTAAAGGTTGTGGGACTTGTGCAGCCATATGCCCTTCTGGGGCACTATTTCAAAGATTCCTTAGCACAGAACAAATTTTTGCGGCTATCGACTCGGGTAGGGGCATAGACTCTTGTGACTTATGTCCTTTATCGGCGATGGATTTCGATGTATCGGAGCATGAGAAGAGATCAATAAGATTCGTGTGTGCGGTACATGCCGATCCTTTCGTTATCTTAAGGTGCTTTGAATCAGGCGCGGACAACGCCATAGTGATACACTGCTGTTCCGGAGGGGATAGACAGAGAGCAGAAAAGAGTGTGAAAATTGCAAAGGAACTTATGGAAACCCTGGGAATGAACCCGGAACGGGTGCATCTGGCGTGGATTTCGCCTTTAGAGCCAGGATTTGATAAAACGGTCGCTGAAATTATCCGTCACATAGAGAAAGAAAATGGAAAAAATATCTGATGTTATAAACAGGACGAAGGCGTACTATTGCGTTGATTGCGGGAAGTGCACTTCAACTTGTCCCCTATCTCAATTTGGTGACTATTCACCCGACAGGTTGGTGGATCGAGCTTTGCTTGGGCTACCGGTTCAACAAGATCTGCGGGTATGGTCTTGTTTGACTTGCAACAGATGTAAAGAGGCATGTACCTACGGTGTGGAGTATCCAGAGTTCATAAGAGGGATTAGAAGTCTTGCATCGAAGGATAAAGAGACCGGGGTATGCGCGCACGGTGAGCTGTTTTCATTGATGAAGCTTTTTACGTTTACTCATGAACGGGAACAGGAACGGCTTAAATGGGTATCCGAAGACCTGAAAGTGTCAGAGAAAGGCGATATACTTTATTTCACGGGTTGTTTACCCTATTTTGACATCGTATTCCAAGACCTCGGAGTGACTACGGTTGAGATTGCACGGAGCACGGTGAGGATACTAAACAAACTAGGTATTGCACCGGTTGTAATGAACAATGAAGTGTGTTGCGGGCATGATCTCTTTTGGAACGGTGACATCGAGACGTTCAAGAAATTAGCATCCCGCAATATCCAGAATATCAAGGATACGGGTGCTAAGAAAGTTATTTTCTCTTGCCCGGAAGGTTACAGGACTTTTAAGCTCGACTATCCCGAATATTTCGAGTTCGAGTTCGAAGTCGTGCATATCTCGGAATTCATATCAGAGCAAATAGAAAAGGGTAAACTGGAACTTCGTAAGATAGATGAAAAAGTCACATATCACGATTCATGCAGGCTGGGAAGGCATCTTGGCATATATGACGCGCCGCGAGAAGTTATTGCCGGTATAACAGGTGACTTTGTAGAGCTTGCAAGCAATAAAGAGAACTCATTATGCTGTGGTACTTCGGGATGGACCAACTGCGACGGTATATCTGAAGAGATACGAAGAGAGAGATTGATGGAAGGCGTAGATACAGGAGCAGAAATTATGGTTACGGCCTGCCCAAAATGCTTGATACATTTCAAATGTCATATGAGTAATAGAAAGGGCGAATATGACATAGAACTAGTACCTTTCGAGAACTTGGTCGCAAGAGCCATGGAGCTGGAGGGCATAAATGAAGAATAAGTCAGTCCTTGTGATAGGCGGAGGAGTAGCGGGAATGCAAGCAGCTTTTGACCTAGCAGAAGCCGGGATAAAGCTATGTTTGGTCGAGCGAACGCCATCCATTGGCGGTCGTATGGCACAACTGGACAAAACATTCCCAACCAATGATTGTGCCATCTGCATACTGGCGCCAAAGATGATGGATTGCTATCGGCATGAGAACATAGAAGTACTTTCTTTAAGCGAGGTAATTGCGATAGAAGGCGAAATAGGCTCTTTTAAAGTGAAAATATGTGAAAAGCCACGGTTCGTAGATGCGGAAAAATGCACAGGATGCGGAGATTGCGCACGAGTTTGCCCGATGGGTATCAAGAACAAATTTGATATGGACCTCAGAGTCAGGAGCGGTGCGAATGTCCCATTCATGCAGGCGGTACCGCTAATTTACTCTTTAGAGAGGGATAAATGTATGAGATGCGGACTTTGCGAGAGCGTTTGTGGAAAGGACGCGATACGATTCAATCAAAAACCGGGGATCGTGGAGAGGGACGTGAGTGCAATAATAGTAGCAATCGGATTTGATCCTCTTGAGCCTTCAGGACTGACAGAATATGGATATAGGCGATATGATAACGTGATAACGGCGTTAGAATTCGAGAGATTGATCTGTGCCGCTGGTCCTACGGGGGGACATGTGATAAGAAAAGACGGTAGTGAGGTAAAGACAATCGCATGGATACAATGTGTAGGAGCACGTGATACGCGAGATAATAGGCCGTATTGCTCTTCCGTATGCTGCATGTACGCCACCAAGGAGGCAATCCTTACAAAAGAGCACTATCCCGAAGCTGAGACGTTCATATTGTATACCGATCTCAGATGCTTTGGAAAAGGGTTTCAGGAATACGTGAATAGAGCAGAAGACGATTACGGGGTGAAATATATAAGAGGCAAACCGGGCGAGATAAGAGAGAAAGAGAACAAGAATTTGGAGATTTTTTACAGTCCTGCTTCAGATAAAGTTGAGAAATTGGAAGTGGACATGGTCGTTCTCAGCACTGCGTTAATACCCAGTGAAGGCGTAGAAAAGCTCGCGGCAATATTGGGAACAGAATTGGATGAGTATAATTTCTTTAAACTCAAAGACCCTTACAATCCTACGGAAACTACACGTGCGGGGATATTCGTGGCAGGATACTGTCAAGCACCAAGAGACATCCCGGAATGCATAGCACATGGCAGTGCAGCAGCATCAAGAGCGATGGAAGTGGTATTAGGAGGTTCTTATGACAGAAGCGATTAGAATTGGCGTATTCATCTGCCATTGTGGAACAAACATAGGTGGCGTTGTGGATGTGCCAGCGGTTGCGGAGTACGCATCTACGCTGAAAAATGTCGCGCATGCGGAATGCAACTTGTATACTTGCTCGTCCGACGGTTTAGAATGTATAAAATCGGCAATAAAGGAGTACGAGCTTAACCGGGTGGTTGTCTCGAGTTGCACGCCAAGAACTCACGAACCACTCTTTAGAGCGACTTGCGAAGAAGCGGGGCTGAATTCGTATCTCTTTGAGTTCGTTAACATCCGAGATCAATGCTCCTGGGTTCACATGCACGAGCCGGAACTTGCAACTGAGAAGGCGAAAGACCTTGTGAGAATGGGAGTTGCAAAGGCTGCTCGGTTGGAGCCACTAGAGGAATTGAGTTCTGATGTTATACCGTCCGCAGTGGTAGTTGGCGCGGGAATAAGCGGTATGACTGCTGCACTTAGTATAGCGAAGAATGGCTTTTACGTCCACCTAATCGAAAAGGAGCGAGAAATGGGGGGGTTGCTCAGCCGTTTATACAAGCTTTACCCAACCGAAGAGCTTGCGGAAGAGTTCTTAGAGCAGCGAATAAAAGCCGTAGGAGGACATGAAAGAGTCGAATTTCATCCCTCTACATCCATTAAGAATATAACAGGTTATGTGGGACAGTTCAAAGTAATCCTGGATGAGAACGGAGCCGAGAAAGCTATAGACTGCGGAGTTATAATCGTAGCCACAGGAGCGAAAGAGCTCGAACCGGAAGGTTTGTATGAATACGACGGTGAGCGAGTAATTACGCAATTACAGCTTGAAGAAACGCTCAGACGCGATGCTTTGAACGTGAAAGGCATCAAAAACGTGGTGATGATCCAATGTGCGG
This sequence comes from Methanobacteriota archaeon, assembly GCA_034722635.1. GTDB lineage: Archaea > Halobacteriota > Syntropharchaeia > Alkanophagales > Methanospirareceae > QENJ01. The sequence continues at coordinate 2,999 of JAYEOC010000110.1, read as the reverse complement.
GTGCGAGGGGCGAGGTAGTCAGATATTGTTCCAAGATATGCTGTATGAATGCGATAAAAAATGCAAAACTGATAAAAGAGGCAAATCCAGATATTAACGTTTTTATAGCTCATAACGAACTCCAGGCGTACGGAGAGGAATACGAATTATATTACAGAGCAGCGAAAAAGGCGGGGGTCAGGTTCCTGAGGTTCCCACTGGAAACAAGACCGAAAGTGAGAACGAGCAATGAAAAACTGGTTGTAGACGTTTTCCACGATAGGATGCAGATGAACATTCCCTTTGATGCGGATCTGGTGGTTTTATCAGTTCCTCTCGTGCAGAACCCTGATGCGGATGGTTTATCGAAGCTGCTTAAAGTTCCTCTGGGTCAAGACAGGTTCTTCTTTGAGGCACATGTTAAACTACGTCCGGTTGACTTCGCCACAGATGGAATATTCCTGTGTGGAACTGCTCAAGGGCCAAAAGACATCGAAGAGAGCATATCACAAGGCTATGCCGCTGCAAGCAGGGCGACAATACCGCTTGCAAAGGGCTACGTGCTTTCGGCTGCTATAACATCTTCGGTGGACGAAGCGAAATGCGTGGGCTGTGGTATATGCGAATCTGTATGCGCTTATGGTGCAATCGCAGTAGTAGAGACGGAAGAAGGCAGAAAAGCAAGGGTTACCGGCGTAAAATGCAAGGGTTGTGGCACCTGCGGGTCGAGCTGCATAAAGAAAGCAGTTACAATGCGCCACTTCACCGATGAGCAATTGATAGCACAAGAAAGAACTGCTTTTGTGAGTGAGGAGGTGGTATCCCGATGAAAGAAGAAGTGAATTTAGTCGGCTTTCTGTGCAACTGGTGCTCTTATGCGGGTGCGGATTTGGCAGGTGTCTCTCGCTTTCAGTATCCACCGAATATAAGGATAATAAGGGTAATGTGTAGTGGAAGAATAGATCCTGAGCTTATCTTAGATACGTTTCTACACGGTGTGGATGGCGTGTTTATAGGTGGCTGTCATTTCGGAGATTGCCATTACCTGGAAGGTAATTATTATGCAGAGAAGAAGATAGAGATGGCGAAGAGATTGCTAAAGGCGGCGGGAATTGACTCTGAAAGGTTACGATTGGAGTGGGTAAGTGCAAGTGAGGGCGAGCGATTTGCAGCGGTTATTAGGGCGTTTACGGATGATATAAAGGAACTGGGCCGGATAAAATTTGAAAAGGAGCGACTGGAAGCCGTGCGTATAGCTGCTGCTGATTACAGGTTGAGGATATTAGCAACAAAAGAGCGTGAACTGCTGGAAGAGGGTAACAAGTACGGAGAAGTGTTTACGCAGCATGAGATGGATAGATTGCTGGATGATATGGTGCAGGGTGAATACGAAGCGAAGAGGATACTATTGAAGTTAAAAAAGCCGATGTCTGTGAAGGAAATAGCATCGGAGCTGAATATGAAGCCAAATGTGGTATTACAGCACATTCTGGATTTGAAAAGACATGAACAGATTGAGGTTCATGAGATACGAGATAATACACCTGTTTACATTGCACGGGAGCTGAGCGAAGGAGGTTTAACGGAATGACCGTTTTGATTATAGGAGGTGGCTACGCAGGATTAAAGGCGGCTTTAGACAGTGCCAAAGAGGAAGAAGTCTTTTTTGTCTTGAGAACGCCGAACCTCGGTGGGTTTTTTTCTAAGCTCCATTTGGTAGATGGGAAACATCCTTCTGACATTTTAGCGCCACTTATAGAGCAGATAAAAGAGAATGATAAGATACATGTATTCACAAATTCGATGATTGAAAGCGTGGTGGGTGAGAATCAAGACTTCCAGGTGCGTGTACGAAGGAAACCAATTAGAATTGACGAGACAAAATGTGATTCGTGCGGTGACTGCTGGAAAATATGTCCAATTAGAGTTCCGGATAGGTGCAACGAATGGCTGAGTAACAGGAATGCAATATACGCACCGGGGGAGACACTCTCGTATGCGATAGAGCGAGAGACGCCATTCTGTCAAGCTACTTGCCCGGTCAGCCTGGACATCAGAGGTTATGCCGGATATATAGCAGACGGCAAATTCAAGGCGGCTTATGACCTGATAAGAGCGAAAGTACCGTTTCCAGGTGTTTTAGGTAGAGTTTGCACGCATCCATGTGAGGATCTGTGCAAACGAGGTTTAGTAGATGAGCCCATATCAATTGCGAAGCTGAAACGGTTTGTTGCAGATTATGTTTATGCTAACCTAGGAGATGAGATAAAGCCCGAGCCTGTTCCTGCGACAACAGGAAAGAAGGTAGCAGTAATCGGTGCGGGGCCTGCGGGTCTTACCTCGGCACACGATTTGAAGTTTCTTGGATATGATGTCACGGTGTTTGAGAAGCTCCCTGTATTGGGTGGAATGATGGCTGCGGGCATTCCGAAATATAGATTACCCCGGGCGACTCTGGAGCGCGAAATAGAATTTGTTACGGGTATAGGAGTGGAAATAAAAACGGGTGTGGAAGTAGACAAGGCCATGTTCGAGGAACTTTGCAAGGGTTATGATGCTGTTTTTGTTTCTGTTGGTGCACATGTGAGTGGTAAATTGCGTATTCCAGGGGAAGATTTAGTGGGTGTTATACCGGGTATTGATTTCCTGCGCGCTCTCAATCTCGGGAATGAAGTGGATATAGGTAAGAGCATTGTGGTTGTGGGTGGCGGAAATGTTGCGATAGATGCTGCAAGATCTGTATTACGCTTGGGCTCAGAAGTGTCTATCGTGTATCGGCGTTCGAGAGCGGAGATGCCAGCGTCAAAGGAGGAATTGGAATCGCTGGAGGAGGAAGGCATAAAGATTAGATTCTTAGCGAACCCAACGAAGATTATGGGTTCAGGCAGAGTAGAAGGGCTAGAATGTGTTCGCATGGAGTTAGGTCCGCCGGACGATACGGGTAGGCGGCGACCTGTACCCGTAGAAGGCTCGGAATTTGTGATTGATGTTGATACGGTGATACCAGCGATAGGACAAGC
>JAYEOC010000109.1:0-26362 GCA_034722635.1 Methanobacteriota archaeon | reverse complement strand
AGTTGCACTTCCAGGCTATCCCGAGACGGAAGACGTGCATGTCTATGTTCACAAGGATGGTTGGATCGCGGCATATTGCCTGAATGACGCGCCAATCACGAAGATAATAGACTGGTTTGATTTCCTGTGTCCAACATCAAGGGATATAACCAGCACAAAACTTGAAGATGCAATAATAAAGATGTGTGACGGTGTTAATGCCACGTTGATCTGGAAACAAACGAAATACCATGATTTTCGGGCACCGAATGCAGATTGGATGCTGTTTGTTACGGGTGCTCAGCGGGTGGGGGGAGAAAAGGTAGGAACATTCAAGATAAAGCTACCAGGTGACCTTTTGGTCGGTGAGCGGTCATGGTCACACTTTGCAGTAAATAGCAGTAATAGCACAAGCCTGAGTATTGATGAACACACAATTAATAGTTTTGGGCCTTGCCGAGACGGTGTGGTAACAAAATATGGAACGCTCACACAAACGCAACTGAATCTGAATGAGATACATACAGTCCATCTCGGGCATGGTGACGGAATTTGGACGACAGGAGAAGCAGTCGGTGCAATTGCCCTTATATACCGAGCCGGCGCAACACAAATCGAGATAGCCGAAAAATGTGATAGCTTTTGGAAAATTCCGACAGAATATCCAAAAGGGCTCATAAACGACTCCGTTCCACCAGTAATCACAAACGTAACTGTAACAGACGTAACAACCGATTCAGTAACGATAAAATGGGATACCAATGAAATAGCAGATAGTCTAACGATGTACGGTAAAACATCCGGGGTTCCTGCTAAAGGTATGTTGAATCCGCTATTTATAACGACTCATCTAATGGGCCTAACAGATTTGTTACCCGGTACAACTTATTATTTCGTTGTGTACAGCACAGACCAAAGTGGGAATTGGGCGGAGAGTTCAGAATTTTGCTTTACTACTGAGGCAGCGGTTTTCGATACAGGCGCACCCGCAAATCCATATCACAGCATCCCCGGTACGCATAAGGGCACAATCACACCAAATCAAACAATCGAGGTGGCCATGCTTTACACGTATTCATGTCCGGGAACAGGTGGACACAGCGAACACATGAAAATATGGAATGAAACCCGGTGGAATGTGATTGCAAATTGGCACGGCTACAAAGAGGATTGGCATAATATCTCATTTGATACTCCTTCTTTTACTCCTTCTTTCACACTTGTCGAAGGAGAAACTTACAATTACACTATAAAGACCGGTGCCTATCCGCAAATTCACCATACAGGCGAGCTCTCAACGCCATATGGTGTCATAACCTGTTCAGAGTTCATAGATGCGAATGGTAAAAGATATGACAATTGGATACCCGCCATCAAGCTGTTTCGTGTTGAAGCGGAATAATATCCGCTTATCATAAGACAGTTCTTAATGTCTGTTCGCGGCACCATAAATTGAGGTGAAGTTTCTTGATTTATATAGTGCCAGAAAATTAAATATAAAGTATAGGTGATTGAGTAACCATGAGCGAAGCAAGACCAAAACCAAATATAAAAATAGTTAAGGACGTTGGATATAGAGTGATAATGAAAAATGATGATGGTACACCAAGGCAAGTATTGAGGGGTTTCGTCAAAGAGGGAGACTATGGTAAATTTATCGCCGTAGAGACTCACTGGGTACAAAAGATGGACGGCGAAAAGATAATAGATAGCCAATGGGCTAGGAAGACCTATACGTTCCCAGATGACCAGGGAAGGGCACAAGAGAAGTGGAATTATGTAAAAGAGCTATTAGATATTGCTTTGGGTGTAAGTGCTGGCGGTAACCTCGAAGAGGAAGTAGAAGAAGAATTTAGCGATGAACTGGAAGGACTTGAGGACGATTTCTAGTTCTTCTGTTCTCGGTTCTTTCATCACCACTTGAAGAAGTCTTTGCAAAGATCTTCCGCTTTATCCGTAAACGTTATATCGTAGTCCGGAGGCAGGCAGTTTTTATAGGGATACCGTGCGAACCGATAATCCATCAGAACGATGATACAGCGGTCGTGCTCACTTCTTATGCCCCTACCTGCCGCTTGTAGCACCTTTGTAATCGCAGGGTAGAAATAACCGTAATGCCGTCCTTTTTCCGTTCCGTATTTACCTATGTAATAGCCTTCTATCGTTTTTACTTCCAGCGTTGGTGGGCTCAACGGCAACCCAACCACGATAATCGCCTTTAACGTATTGGATTCGTAATCCATGCCCTCCGAGAACGACCCGCCCTGCACGGCAAGCAGTACCTTAGAGAAATTATCCCGTAACATCTCGTACAACCGGTTTTTCTCGTCCTTGTTCATCTCTCGCTTCTCTACTATCGCTCTACTTCGTACGTCATCAGGCAAATACGCGTAAATGTTTTTTAGTAGCGCATAAGACGGGAAAAAGACGGCCATACCGCCTATCACATATTTAGCCACTTCGTCTATTTTATTAGCTATGTTTTGGTACATCTCGTCTCCCCTTTTCGTGTATTTCGTAGTAAGCTCTTTTGTAACGACAACCAACCGGTTCTCCGCCGGAAATGGCGAGCGGTACTCATTCAAAACTAGCTCTTTCCCTTTTAGTCTATCAGGCGCAGCACCTAAAATATCGGCGTACATCTCGGTGGGGCATAACGTGCCGCTCATCAGTATGGTTGCGTGTGCCTTTGCGAATATCGGTTCGCTTACTACCGAAGGGTCAAGCAGTTTGAAGAAGATGGTGGGATTATCCTGCTGCGAGACAGAAAAAATGCGCAAACATTTCTCCTCTGTCTGCCAGCTATCGAAGAAATCAGCCATCGTGAGGATATTCCTCTGCAGCGTCTCTTTCTCAGCACGATATTTGGTGTTTTTTGTGTTTTTTGTGCCGCTATCAAAACCCTCGGCTATGTGCCGGAGCGAGTCTATGAACTCGGCATAGCTCATTGCATCTATTCGCCGCCTCAATATACTCTCCAGCCCATCCAGCAGAAAATCACGCTCCACACGTATCTCGGACTTATTCTGCTTCACCGCCTCCCGGGTCAACCGTTTAAACATCATTTCTAACTGCAGGAGGTTATCATACATCTCCCGATTCGTGGCCCGAATCCCTCTTGCTGTCTCTGATAGTACCTTCATACGCAACTCACTGCTGAGATTGTTTCTTATACGGTCCGGAAGGTTATGAGCTTCGTCCACGATTACAATAATGTCTTCCAAGCCCGTTTCTGTCTTTTCCAATACCCGTTCGGCAATATCGTGCGAAAATAGATAGTTATAGTCACAAACGAGCACATCCGCACTTTTACCTGCATCCAAAGCTGCTTTATAGGGGCATATCCCGCGGGTGGTGCACCAGCTACATAATTCTTCCACGTGCATTATCTCCTCTTTTATACCCCGTATCGTATCTTCGTCCTGTTTCATGAAATAGCGACATCTTTTGTTCTTCTGCTCGTACTTGCAAAACTCGTTGAATAGCGAATAGAACTCCCGGTAGATAGATACCGCTCGTGGACACATGGACTGCTTTGACGTTATGTCCACCGCCACGACATCCAAATTCATACGTTCTTTCAGCAATCTGAGCGTATCAATAGCGATTTTATGCTGACTCTTTTTGGAAGTGAGAAAAAACAGGGTCTTATCATTTTCGATAGCATATTGCAATGCGGGGGCGAGCACAGCAACAGTTTTACCTATACCCGTGGGCGCATGTGCAATGAGAATTCCACCGCTGTCCACAGCGTGTTGCACATCTTTCATGAACTCTTTTTGCCCCGCCCTCACCGAGGGGAAAGGGAATATTGCATGTTTTTTTTCGGCCATCTTTATACGTATATAGGGATAGTCATTGAAATGAAGAAGAGAAGCTAAACTTTTTGTTTGTAAGAGACTTGTTAAAGAAATATATGAAATATATAACTGCAGAAACAAAAGGAAGGTTTATAAGATGAAAGTACTGGTGTATCCGCCGAACAGTTTGATTTTAACGGATTTGGTGGAAAGAGGGGGACATGAGGCGGTAGCATTGATGCGGGAGATAGGTGAGCACGTAAGAGATGCGGAAATTGATGCACCACCGCTGAATGTAACAGAAGAAGACTTGAAGAGGGCATTGCGATATGTTTCGGTGGAGGAACCGGCAGGGCTAAAAGGGCGAATCGGACTGCTAGTGCCTTTGTTGGAAGAAGCCGAAGCTTCGGTAATTCTGAGTGATGCCCCCCCTACCTTTGGCTGTATGGGCTGTGCAGTCGCGGACGAGTTCTTCAAGTTCTTGATACGGAAGAAAGGGATACCGACTTTAGAGGTGAAGTATGAAGGCGGGGAGAAGCTGGAAGTGGCAGTCGAAGAGATAATGGCGTTTTTAGCTCGGTTATCGCAGGAAGGAACGGCGACAAAGAGCGAGAAGAAGGGATAATGTCATGACACGAGTGGCACAGATTTCTTGTGGAACGGAATATAGCGGAATTCAATGGTTATTTAACGATATAGCAGAGAATGTGGGCATTGATTTGGTTTATCCCGAGATGGAACTATCGCAGGTGGATGCAGCTTGTAAAGAGCTGGGTTTCACGGCAGAAAGCCCGAGTTTAAATATGATGATGGCAAGAGCGGTGTCTATGTTAGAGGACCCTACGATAAAAGGTGCGCTTCTTCTTACGTGTTTCAAGTGTGCGGAAGGGACGATTGTGAAGGATCTGGTCCGGCGGTATCTGCATGAGAGAACCGACATCCCTATTATATCGTACTCAAATGTGGAGAAGCCGAAGGAGATAGAGATATATGCAAGGCTGGAAGCGCTGGCGACACTGATAACACGGAAGTCGCTATTGATGCGCGAGACGCAAGAGGGGATTACAATGGGTATTGATTCCGGCTCTTCGACCACGAAAGCAGTAGTGATGAAGGATGATGAGATAGTGGGGGCAGGATGGCAGCCGACAACGGACCCGCGGAAAAGTGTGGATGAAGTGATGGAAACGGCGTTGAAAGGTGCGGGGCTAAAAAGGAGCGATATAGAAGCAATTGGCGTGACGGGGCACGGGCGGGAACTTGTGGGCGAGCATGTGAAGGCCGACCTCAATTTAGAGGAGGTGAGTGTGATCGCGAAAGGTGCTGCGCTGCTTACCAAGCTGCATAAAGGCGATGCTACGGTGATAGATATAGGCGGGATGAACAATAAGCTGATTCTGTCACGAGACGGGATTGCGAATATATTCAATCTGGGCGGTATTTGCGGTGGCTCTTCCGGCCGGTTCTTAGAGGTGGCGTCGCATAGGCTGGATGTGGACATCTCGGAATTGGGGCAGCTTGCGCTTAAGTCGAAGGAGATACACGAGTTACAGAGTTATTGTATGGTGTTCGGGATACAGAGTCTTGTCGTTACGCTTGCTTCTGGTGTGAAGCGCGAGGACGTGGCGGCAGCGGCGTGTCGGTCCGTTGCGAATCAGGTGTACGAGAATCAGATACAGGAGATGGAGGTGAGACCGCCGATTATCTTTGTCGGTGGGGTGTCGCTGGTAGAAGGTGTGAAGAAAGAGTTTGAGAAAATGCTGGGTGTGGACATTATTGTGCCGCCGAATTCGCAGTACGCTGGTGCTGTTGGTATTGCTACGCTTGTGTCGGGGGTTTGAGTGGGAATTAGTTCAGCCGGTTAGGTTAAGGAGAGGTGGAAAGGAGGGAGGGGAGGGGAATATCAAAAGGGAGTATATGCACATTGCTGATATACCGAAGTTATGTGCAATTCGAAAGCCGGCCTTTGGAAAAGGAGACCGTAAATACATGACATTGTTGCCTTCGTTTAACGGAAAGGAAATACAGACGGAGAAAGAAATCCCGAAAAGTCGGGATTATCTTATAACTGGTGTTAAACGGCTCGTTTCGCGCGACTTAAATTTTTCTTATTTCGGAATGCTGGCTTTATTAAACATAAGAAGCGATTGAAAATATAAAAACCGAAACGCTGAGGTGTAAACATGTATAAAGATGAAATTCAAAGATTAATTGAACAATCACCATTAGAGATAGACACAGATATTGAATTAACTGGCCGTCCGCCAACAATGGCAAATTCGGAATTTCTTACAAACAAAGAACAAGGAGACTGGGCAGAGCAAATAGTTTTTAGGGCAATAAATGAGTTTTCTCGTGATTGTTTTGCTATTAAATACGGACGTTCTGAATCTTTAGCAGCAGGAGAGGAGGGTTTTGCTGAATTTTATCGCCAATATCAAGAAGAGCTTAATGTGATAGGGAAAAGACCAGATCTCCTTATTTTTAAGGTGAGCGATTTCCCAGATAAATCGGTAGATATTGAAAATGACGAGCATGTTAGAAAAGCAGTAGCTGCATTGGAAGTAAGATCGAGTTCTTTTTTAGCTGATAAATATTCGATATTCATGCGGGATAGGCAACAGCAGGCGATAAAAAATTGCACAGAAATTCGAAAGGAAATCATAAGTAGTGATTTCGGCGACTTATTGATGCGGAAAAACAAATCTATTTATGACCTAATACTCAATGCAACAGATGATACCTTTAAGAATTTGGACTTTCGGCGTCCATCTTGGTCATTGACACAAGAATTAAGGGATTTAACAATGTTATTGAAAGAATTAAAGGAAAATATTAAATTTTTACATAAACGGGATTACTTAAGCATTACGCCAAAAATGGAAGATATTGCTCTTGTCAATAGGTGGATACAAAATTACAATGTAAAACATTTCTATCTACAAGTGTTTTTTGATAAGGCATATGTGATCTCGTTTAAAGATATTTTACTGTTGGTTTCAAACGACAATAACGAGGGAAATAATTTCTCCATTGAACGAGATGTGAAAAATCAAAGAAAAACCACCATAAAAGTAGATATACAAATTGGAAAAGAAGTACTTGGTAGGATCGATATGCCTGAACATAATTCTGCAATGAAAGAATTAGAGAGGGGGCGTCTCCTTTTTTATGTTAAATTTATAGGTGGCAGAGGATACCTAGATCACGAAATATTCATTAGGGATGTTATCAATGCTTGAATCTAAATATATCTTAGAAACACCGATTGATTATAGAAAAAAATTTGGCCAGTATTTTACTCCACCTAATGTTGCACGTATTATGGTAGAATGGGTCATGAAAGATAAACCCCAAACAATATTAGATCCGGCATTCGGACTCGGAGTTTTTTATGATGAATTGATTAAAATTAATTATAGTGTTGGAGTGGAATTTATTGGCTATGAAATTGATGAACATATACTATCGTACTATGATCATAACAGAAATAATCATTTCAAAATAATTAACACAGATTATTTAAATGCAAAAACTGGCACATTTGATGGAATAATCTGCAATCCACCATATATGAGATTTCAAAAATTTCTAAAACGTCATGATCTAGTACCAAAAATCGAAAAACAGATTGGTAAGAAACTTACGGGGTATTCAAACATTGCTTCAGTATTTCTTGTAAAATCCTTGAGTGAACTTAATGATGATGGCAGACTTGCATACATTATGCCCTTTGAATTTTTCAATACTGGTTATGGTAAAGAAATTAAAAAGAGCTTACTGAAGAAACATCTTTTAAAACACATTATAATATTTGAAAACGAGAAAGAAATTTTTCTTGATGCTACTACTACAGTATGCATTCTTCTTTGTAAAAATGATGGTAAGGATGAAAACATAAATTTCACTCAGATTAAAACAGAAGAAGAGATTGAACGATTATCTGATATTGACAAATCATATCACCGACAAATTAAGCCGACTGAATTGCCATATAATAAAAAATGGTCGCCTATTATACTATCATTGTTTTCAGAACAGAAGATACCAGTCGGTTTATGTAGGCTTAATATGTATGGATTAGTTAAGAGAGGCATAGCCACCGGGGCAAATGATTTCTTTGCATTAACGAAGTTAGATCTAAAAGAGTTGAAATTAAGTGAAGATAACATTTGTAAATGTATTACAAAAAGTCCACAAATAAAAAAAGCGGTATTTACTGAAGATGATTTTCTTGACCTTTACAATAAAAGTAAACCTGTTTATTGTTTAGATATAAAAGACCATAATGACCAATCAGTTATTAATTATATAAAATTGGGTGAAGAAAAAGGATTTAACAATCGCTATTTAACAAGAAATAGAAATCCATGGTATAAAAAAGAAATAAGAAAACCTGCACCAATTTTATTCGGAGTATTCAATAGGGGGCGTTTAAAAGTAATAAGAAATTATTCAACGGCGATTAATTTTACATGTTTCCATTCTTTTTACCCAAATTATTTTTTTGGCATGAACGAAATAGATAGGCTATTTGTATATTTCCTAAGTGATGTGGGGCAATCAATAATAAAATTAAATAAAAGAAGCTATGGTGAAAACTTAGATAAATTTGAACCTGGGGACTTAAATGAATGTCTATGCCCAAACCAAGATCAATTTTCACTAATTCGAAAAGAAGAAGTTGAAAAAGTTATAGAAATTGCAAAAACGAATCAAGAATTGGCAATCAAAATGAGCAATGAACTGATAGAACGAATAATAAATACCCCCACCGATTAGGGGGAACGATATGACTGGAAATAAGACAAAAATACGGCAACAACTGATTTTACGGCAAGTTTCCGAATACTGAGGAAGCTCGGCTTCCTTGCCCCGTTGTTCTCGCGCTATCGCGGGATGCACATAAAAAGCGGGTATCTGGCTCGCTTCGTTGTACTTGCTCGGACTTCAGACACCCGCTAGCCATTATATGCCTGATCTAAGAGTTAGACAAAGATGAAAAGAAAGACGCGAGTATATTTGGATCCCTCAGTATTTTCAGTACTGTCTGATGAGAGGATTCCCGAGAGAAAATCACTCACAGAAACTTTTTCAGAGAAATAGGAAACTTTGAAACTTTCATACCAGAACTCACGGTTACTGAGATCGAACGTACTCCTGACACGGCACTCCGAAGCAAAATGAAGGAAGCTGTAATGCGTGTTCACTTTAACCGATAACGTGGAAGGGATAGCAAATGAGTATCTGCGTCTCGGTGCAGTTCCGAATAGAAATTATGACACCTGCAGAATTGCTATAAGGGTGGAAGAATGAGCAGGATCAAGGAGAAGGAGATCAAGGAAATATGAATAGCCGTAGAAAAAGAGTTTACAGAAGACCCGGCTTTACAACAAGTTCATATTGCAAGGAAGATCATAGCTAAAGAAGCGGACTCTGAAGGATTGAGTTTTCTTGAATACATCAGATTATTGGGAAAGCAAGTTAAGAATGTCGGATAAAGGCGCTGCGTAGGCAGAGCGTATCGGACTTCGTGCCCTCGCCCAAATCATACTTCGGTGGACTTTCGATACGCTCAGCACCTTATCGGGAATTACTTTTAATATAGAATTCGTTTAATTTATAGATAAAAGGTGTCAAGAGCATATAAATAAGAGCGAGAGAGATTACCAATTAACACCCATAATAATAAGATGTCTGCTGAAGATTGGGTGGAAGCTGCCAGATGCTTCTATAACAAAGATTGGAGGGGCCTCATAGAAAGAAACGAGGCGAAGCTGAAAGACGATCCGAACTCGGAGTTTTTGCTCTGGGAGACACCGCGGACGCCTACTTCACCCTTGGAAAATACAAAGTGGCACTAGAGCTCGGAGAGAGGATTCAGAAGTTGTATCCTGACAGCCCAAATGCGAAGGATATAATCGCGAGAGCGAAAGCCATGCTAGAAAAAAATGTCAAACAAGAATTATAACCTGACTTTCCGAGTTGTATAGACCACAACATAAAAGAACTCATCAGATCGCAACTCATTAGAGAAAGAAAATATTGTGGCCTGTAAAACTCGTAATGTCAGGTTATAATACCTGACTTTCGGCTATTAGGAGTATAGCAACGGATTAAACTAAACAACTTGTGAATGTTGTAAGGAATTAGGTTTTATCTCATTTTTGTTTTCGTTTGGAGAAATGTGGATTGTGCTCCAAAATCTTCTGCACGGTCCATCTGGCAAGGTCTCCGGCTACTTCTTTGCAGGCAGGATCCTCACTCGATAGAGTCATAAATTCTTGCATAGCCTCCGGATTGGTGAATCGGTATGATTTTCCCAAGAGATAGAATTGAACCTCCTGACATTGTATGTGACCGTATTTCTCCTGCATCTTTTTACCCACCTCAGCAACCACACTGGTGACATTGAGCATCTTCATCATGTCCTCGGGTTCCTCCTTTTTCAAGCCGAAACTATAGCTTATTGCCATAGCGGCACCGGCCATGGCACCACAGGTTCCAATGGCCATGTTGCCAGTTCCTCCGACAAAACCTACGGCAGCTTTCCAAACGTCATTAACCGCGGGATCGTCTTCGTAGCCCAGAGTGTCCATAACCGCAGCAAAAACACCCGGGGCACAGGCATAACGCATCAAATAATCAGACCCACGACGGTAGGCCTCATCCAAAACCAGTCTATCTATTTCTGATTTTTCCGTCATCAAGTGATCCTCCTAATGTGTTTTCTCTTTTAGCGTTACGAAATTCGCATAACAGAGTTTCCGCGCGCACTCATTTGAATTTCCTTCCCGCTTTTTTTTCTAGTGGGTAGATTATTATATATACATGCGTTTTACAGTTAAATAGCATCCCAAGCATTTCATACAACGTTCCGCGGCTACACGAAGTTGGCGACCAACGGGGGCAAATTTAGACGAAGCGGTGCGGAGTCGCGTAGCCGCTGTTGTGCGATGGTGTGAGCCATTACTTTTCAGCAATAACCAGCATCTCAAAATCTTCGGTTGTAAGTTTATCATTTCTTGAAAAGACACCGAGTTTTGCTCCATAAATATCAATCTTTTTGAATTCGAGCGATTTTAATAGCCATGTAATTTCAGAAGGCACATAATTTTTTCATTACATTCCAATTCTTTCTTATTTCCAGAATCATCTTCTACTGTGTAATATTGAAATCCCGAAATGTCATTAAATCAAAAGTAAGGAGAATAATCGCCCGTGAAGAAACGCAATACCGAAGAGGGAAAGAGCATCTACCTGCTCAAAGTAACAGTGAGCGATTGATACGGCAGTATTAGAGGACGACCCTATCGAACCTTAGCCATTCCCTGTAAGTTCACACTATAAGAATTAGCAGAATCTATATTAGACGCTTTTTAATTCGATTTTGACCACGGCTTCGGGTTCTATAACAACATAGAAGACTGAACCGCTTCGGACGTACGCTATGAATCGTCAACAGGCGTTCTGACAGAGTTGCAAGACTCTCGAGACGCCGCAAAAACGAATGTGGGTGAGGCTTTTGGCAAACCCAAGAATAAGTTGCTGTTTCTTTACGATTACGGCGAGGAGTGGCATTTTGTCGTTCAACACACAGAAACAAAAGTGTCTGATGCAGATACCGTGTATCCAGAAATAGTTAAATCATACGCTAAAGCACCGTCACAATACGATGAGGATGAAGAGGTAAAAGGAAAAAAAGAAGTCAAAATCACAAACTCCAATGGCCGATACATCCAAACAACACTCAAATTTTGATTTTGAAATTTGCTCCCGCTTTACGCATACTTACTTGCTACAAGATCCGCGATGATCCCGTACACCACGCCAAACGCAATAAGTGTTAAACCACCCATAGCGTCCCCATCAAAGATTGAAAATATACTCAGCGCCATTGTTATCACAGCACCGATGAGCGCGCCCCGCAGAACAGGATGAAGTTTTATGTTATCGCCAATTCCAACGACAAAACCGATTAACACGCGGTTATAAACAACGGACGCTAGAAGTCCCGTTGAGACCACAAAATTTGGGTTTTCCAATGTTGACGTCCCGTATGCACAAAACAGCCCGCATAAAAGCCCTATCACGGTTGCGATTGCTATTCTCTTTGCATTCATCTTTTCCAACCTCATTTAGAAATTATCATCTTGCAGCCTTTATCCGAGAATTCCACGTCCAGCGAAAGACCTAAATTCTTCTGCTTTTCTTCTTCTGATAAAGTGGGTATTTCCATACTTAGTTCACCATGTCTTATCAATATGTAAGGTGGTTTATAAAACTTTTGTGACCATTCACAGCCATCTATGCTTCTACCGAGTTCCGCACCTTGAACACGTACCACCCCTTTTAGGCACGCCCCCCTCTTCTGCACTTTTAGCACTTGCCCGACTACGTTGCCTTTCCGGACGAGGATGCAACTCTTTCTCTAACTCATCAATGAAAAAATCTATAAAAGCACAATTGTCCCCGTCTCCAGCACAGACATCAGAATTATCATCTTTCATTGCGACAAAATCCCGGAACACCTTTGCCGGCAGGTAAAGTGTCTTAGATATAACGGCATGCGAAAACGCCTCCAGCACTACCTTTGGATCCTTTCCTTTTTCTATGTAACGTAGCGCCCTCTTATCCTCCTTAGCCCTCACACGTGAACCATGTTCATAAATCAATCCGATAAGCCATTCAATCCTCTGCCGATTCAAAATCTTCTTGAACCGTTCTACCTCTTCATCTATTATTATTTCTACTTTACCGACTTCGGAAAGTCTCTTCTTCAGATTATCCTCACTTATCACATATAAACAGTCCAGATCGTACAACTCTATCCCTTCTAACTCGCCAACCCGCTCCTCAACATCCTTTGGGTTCGATATGTCAATAATGAGCAGCGTGTTCTCGTTTCTACGATGTGCCATCACTCGTTCCATTATCTCATAGTCCAGGACATAATGTGGCGCAGATGTAGTGCATATACAAACATCACAACAGGATAGCCACTTCTCGGTCTCATCCAGCTTCGCAGCCTTACCACCGACCTCGCTTGCTAGTACCTTCGCTCTTTCGTAAGTCCGATTCGCGATAAACATAGCGCGTAAGTTCTTTTCTGAAATCGCCCGTGCTACCAGAGTGCCCATCTCTCCCGCACCAATTACTAGGATTGTCTTTCCTTCCAGACCCCAGGTTACATATTCCGCGAGATCAACCGCTGCGGACCCGATAGAAACCGAGCCTTCGTTTATTCTCGTCTCATTTCTTGCTCGCTTCGCTACTTTTATCGCTCTGTCGAATGCCAGGTCCAGAAAGTCATCCACAGTCCCTTCTTTTTTGCCATCCAGATAGCACTTCTTTATCTGCCCCAGAATCTGGTCTTCGCCCACTATCATCGCTTCCAAACCACACGCGACACGCATAAGATGCCACAGAGCGTCTTCACCCGTGAATATACCGCCTTTTTTTAATTTGTTACTATCCACAACTTCCTCTAAAATCGCACGTGGATTCTCCGCACTGATATATGCCTCCACACGGTTACAGGTCGCTATAATTACGTAACCACTCACACGTGGATCTTCCGAGAATAAATCAGGGATTAACCGCTTCGCTATGCTCTCAAGCTCGTCCACGCCACATTTCTTATGCGAGAACCATAAAACACCAAAGTCATGCATATTTGTCACCTACGATCCCACGAATAACCTTTTCCGCTATTTCCAGTGGTGCATCAAGAGCAGCCCAGCATTCGGGATCGTGCAAAACGCTGTTCAGTATCTCGTGCCGCCTCGTCTCTTCTATTTCGGTCTCTTTTAAATGGTCCCTTAGACGGGACTGAATCAGCAGCATCTTCTCCTCTTTAGCGTCCAGGAACTGCGAAATCTTCTCTCGCATATACTTAGCCATTGCCGGTCCTTTGCCATCTGTGGAAATAGAAATCAAGAATCCGCATTTATTTATGACGGAAGACATAAAAACATTACCCTCATACCTGTAATTAACAAGTACATCAAACTCTGCCGCATCACGTAAAATACGTGTGTTCAAAGAATCGTCATTGGTACACACGAGCACGAGAAAAGCTGCTTTTAGGCATTCGCCCAGGTCGGCACGCCACAAATCACACGGGATACACTTGAGCTCGCCATTTTCACGCTGCTTCTCTATCCACGGCGTGAATTCAAGACTGTAAACTTCTAAATCAGGCTTCCCCTCAGTGCCGCGGGTGTCCATAATCTGACGGATCTTCCTTTCCGCAACCGTCCCACCACCGAATACCACTATTTTTTTGGCACTGACATTCACATATAGGGGTAGCATCGCGTTGGTTCCTCTTTTGCATTTATAAATATACGGATTTTTAAACTTTTCGCTTTTCTTAAACATATTGAAACAGATAAATACTTTTTACGTGAACAGAACGGAGCAAACCCTTTGTCTTGCCGAACCACATTAATCGCGCCACGTGACTGCTACGTCATCGGCTCTGAAGTTAGGATTGACCATAGAATTCTCCAGTGGTGTTGTGTTCCCTGTTTTGTACATTAACAATCCGAGATAAGCAATCATAGTACCGTTATCACCCAGATATATTGTTTCTGGTACGAAAAACCGTGCGCCTCGATCTTGACACATCGTTTGCAGCATCTGCTGTAACCTCCGGTTTGCACCCACACCACCTGCTAACAGCATTTCGGTCTTGCCACGGTGTGCCATTGCACGCTCTGTTATCTCAGTTAGCATAGCAAACGCAGTCTCCTGAAAGGAATAGCATACGTCTTCCATTTTGTGTTTATGCACGGTTAAAGCATCTTTAGCGGCCGTGCTGAGCCCCGAAAAGGACAAATCCATACCCTTCACTACGTAAGGCATATAAACATATTTGGTGCCTTGTAACGCCAGTGCCTCTATCTTCGGGCCACCTGGATGGCTCAGCCCCACATGACGTGCAAATTTGTCCAGCGCGTTCCCTATACCAATATCCAGTGTCTCACCTAAGATGCGATACTTCCCGGAATAGTAAACCAATACCTGCGAGTTTGCTCCACTCACGTATAGCACCACGGGATCCACCGCACCGCACCGCCATCGCCCGATTTCTATATGCGCGAGGCAATGGTTGACACCGATTAACGGTATTTTTAACGCTATAGATAGCGTTCTCGCAGCCGTTGCTACGGTTCTCAAGCATGGGCCCATGCCCGGACCTTGTGAGAATGCTACGGCATCTATATCTTTTAACGAATAACCTTCTGCTTCTGCGCCACTTACGGTACGTGAAACCACATCCTTTAGCTCGGATGCGTGATGCTGTGCCGCTTCTCTGGGATGGATACCACCCTGTGATGGTTTATAGGTTGATTCTGCTTCGCATATTGCCGCATCTTCGCTAACTACTGCCGCGCTGAGGTTCCATGCCGTTCCTTCGAGCCCTAAGATGAGAGACATAAAAGTTATTCGTGAAATACCGCCCTTTTAAAAGAACTTTTTCGCGTTACCAAAACAGTAATAGGTTTTATCATACAATAAAATTAACTTTCATGATCCGTATGGACGCGGGGGTGCATAAAACTGCAATGCCGTTTGCGCGGTCCTGCATCCTCTGCTACTTTTAGCCCTTTTGTGTTTTTGCTATGTCTTTTGCTTTATGCATCCGCCTGAATATTGTGGGACAGCCTATACTCGTTATTATCGCGAGCATTACGATTGCCGATTCCATGGATGTGTCTATCAAGTTGAGTTCCAATCCAACCGCGGCCATCGCGATTATCAAACTCATTCTCGAAGAGAGTAAAACGCCAGCAGAAATGCTATCCTTCCAGGAATGCCGTAACCGCAAAAGCAGAGCAGGTACTATCTTCACCGCGAAAGCAATGAGAAGAATCTCTGCAAGAATTAGATAAATACCTACCTCCGCAAAAGCACCAACATCAATTTGCATCCCTATGTTTATAAAAAAAATCGGTATGAGGAATCCATAGCCTATCCCGTAAAGTTTCTGCTCGAGTACCGTCCCTCCACGGAACAATAGCGCAAGCATCACACCGGCAAGAAACGCACCCAATATGGCTTCAATATCCGCGATCTCAGACAAAGCAACGAATACGAGCAATAATGCGAATGCCGCTCGTACGCCCATCTCTGACGGCTGGTCCGATTTGAACCATGCGGAGAGCCGCTCCGGATAGTGCCAGATCGCAAGTTTACCCACATAATACACCATAAAAAACAGAACGAATATGAGTGCAATCAAAAACATTTCCCATGTGACGCCCTTCTCAAAATGCAGTGTGTACAACGTAATGAGCAGCACAGCCCCAAAATCAGCAATGAACGTTGCTATAAGTGTCATCTGCCCGAAATCCGTCTTCAAGAGCCCCAGTTCCCTTATCGTTGGCACTACCAATCCAACCGCAGAGGTTGAGAGAAGGATCGCGAGATACAACCCATAGCCCAGTTTTGAGGTTAAAAAGACCGAAAGCCCAAAAGTGAAGATGAAGATACAAATACCGAGTAGAAACGGTTTCCGGCCATAAATTTCAACCTTCGAGAAATCTACCTCCAGCCCTGCTAAAAACATCAGAAATATAAGTCCAAAGCCCGCAAGGAAATCTATAACTATGAGTCCTTCGGTATCGAGAGATAAGCCCAGCACTCCCAGGAATATACCGAAGATGATTTCACCTACTACCGCGGGAACGCCAATTCTACCAGAAATAAGCGGGATAATGAATGCGAAGAGTGCTATCGTCAACAAAAGTATATAGGGGCTTATAGTTAGGGTCATGGGCTTCACACTACCGTTAGCACAGAGCAGGGCGCGTCATTTATTATCTTCTTTATTAAATCCGCCCGAATAACTCCTGTGCCACGCCAGGGAAGCACAGTAAGTTCGTAATTACCACTTTTCACCGCTTTTACTGCCTCTATCATTGGATTGCCTTCTACCCACTCTTCAATAATGTGTACGTTCCATTTTTCACCTAATTTCCTTATCCCCTCTATTAACTCTCTAGGTACATCCTCCAGAACAAGCAAATACATGTTTGCACAGCATAAACGCGCCATCTGGACCGAATGCTTACCTACACTTTCTGCGGTCTCGGAAGCATCCAGAAGTGCAAGAACCTGGTTGTAATATCTGAACGTTCGCGCTACAAGGACTGGTCGATATGCCGTCCGTATCAACTGCAATACAACGCTTCTTCCAAACAATCTATCCAAAAACCCGAGCTCTTCTGGCCCTATTACTATACAGTCCGGGGAATAAAAGTGCTCTTCTACCGTGTCTATTATTATGCAAGCATGATTACGAAGATACTTCCTTATGATGCCCAGTGATTCTTCCTTTTCCGGGAGTATCGTAAGTGGAACTCCCATATCCTTAGCCAAGAATTCCAGCTCTTTTCCGTCTGTGTCTCCCGACTTTACCGCTGTTATTTCACCCATCGCAACTGAACTAATCAACAAAGCTTCTTTGAACGCTTTGTTCACCGAATCGCTATTGAGAATAGGAACGAGGAGTTTCTTGAATGGCCTCCCGCTTCCATCAGGATGTATCAAGTCGGCAACGAGATTTGCTACTATCTTCGTGGGCTGCATAACGTGCTCAACGCCAAGTTCATCGAACCGTGCTATAGCTTCCGGGTCTTCCACACGAACCATTATCCGGGGAACGCCGTGTTCCCTCGCAATAGCAGCCGCGCGGTAGTTAGCCTCGTCACTACCTGTGAGCAAAATTAATGCCGTGGCATCTTCCAGACCCGCTTGCTTCAATAGCTCTTCGTCACTTCCATCGCCTATAATTACTTGCACACCCTTTAATTTAGAAAGCTCAACTCGTTTTTGCGGCTCTAGTTCGATGATCACAGATTCCGACAACTGAGCTGCTAACTCTTTCCCCGCTCTTCCGCCACCAACAATGATATTCTTCATCTCATTTAACTCGCAGTACCGATTTATATAAGATTTAACCGCTCCATCTTTAAAAAATTTAATGGTGAGAGAGATAACTAAAATCAGAAGATATAGGGAAACGACCGGAAATGAAGAAAGAGGGTTTTCTACTTGATGTTGGATACATAACAGAAAAAGATGACGCGGGAAAAGAAAAGCCTGTGATACGATTGTGGTGCAAGGACAAAGAAGGCGAGAACTTTGTTGTGATAGACAAAAACTTCGAGCCGTATTTCTACGCTATTCCTTATACTTCACAGTTTTATGCCCACGAAGGCGATGCAGAAGAAAAGAAACAGCAGGTAGAGAAGATTAGGATCTATAGAGATAATGGCACTATAAAAATAAAACGGGTGGAATTTTGCCAGCGGAAATTACTCGGGGTGAATCAGAAGGTGTTGAAAATTTTCATGGAGCATCCGAGACACGTGCCACTGTTACGAGAGGTAGTCAGAAAAGAGGGCTTTACCGTGCTGGAGGCTGATATTCTATTTGCAATACGATACTTGATCGACAAGCAACTGCGGCCTTTTGACGGTGTAGCTGTGGAAGGCGAAGAAATAGCTCTGGACTATGCGGATACTGCTATTCTCACCTCAAACGTATCATACAAAAAGATGGCGGAGAGTGATTTGCCCGAACTCAAAATCATGTCGTTCGATTGCGAGATGGCGGCTTCCGTAGGTATGCCATCGCCAAATAGGGACCCCATAATAATCATATCCGTAGCATACCACGCGGGAAATGAAGTAAAAGCGAAGTTATTCGTGATGTCGGATGAAGAATTCCGCGTAGGTGACGACAGGAAAGTTTTAAATGATTTTTTCGCGTTCGTGGCAGATCACAAGCCCGAGATCATCGTGGGCTACAATTCTGATAGTTTTGACTGGCCATATATAAAAGAGAGGGCAAACAAGCATAATATTCGCATGAAACTGGGTGCTGATGGCAGTACAGTACAATATGAAAAGGGTCGGGCACTACCGGGCGTAAATATCACGGGCATGCTTAACGTGGACCTGTTTAAGCTGGCAAAACGCGATCTGGACAGCGTGAAGGTGAAAACATTGGAGAATGTGTCTGAGTTTCTCGGCGTGATGAATAAAGACGAACGAGTGAATCTCTCGCCGCGAGAGATTACCGAATGCTGGTACGATAGTTCTACACGTGAGCGCTTATACGAGTACGCAAAGGCGGATGCCGTTAGCACGTTAGGTATCGCAACAAAGGTGCTACCGCTGCAAATTGAGCTATCTAAGATGGTTGGTTATCCTCTGGATGAATTAGCAAAGATGGGGCGAGGTCGCCAGGTAGAATCATTTTTGACTTTAGAGGCCTTTAAAAAAGGTGAGCTTGTACCACCAAAGAGCGGGGGCGAGAAAACATTCGAGGGCGGGTTCGTACTGCCACCCGTAAAGGGATTGCATGAAGATGTTATCGCGCTCGACTTTTCATCCATGTATCCCACAATTATGATCTCTTTTAATGTCTCCCCCGACACTTTTGTGGACTCGCGGGAAGCAACGGGCGAGGATTTATATATTGCACCAGAAGTAGGGCATGCGTTCAAAAAGTCGCCAGACGGGTTCTTTAAGAGAATAATGAGTGATTTAATCACGAGGCGGAGGCAGATAAAGGCGGATATGAATACTCATGCCAAAAATTCGGCTGAATATCAGTTATTGGATATACGACAGCAGAGTATCAAGATACTCACGAATAGCTTTTATGGATACACCGGCTGGAGCGCCGCGAAGTTTTACAAGCGCGAATGTGCCGAAGCGACAACCGCATGGGGGCGTTACTTTATAAAACGCACGGTGGAAGTAGCGGAGGAACTCGGATTAGAAGTCATTTACGGCGATACGGATAGCGTATTCGCTAAGCTTTCCACGGGCGATGGTGTGCAAGATACAAGGGACGTGACCCGAGAAAAGGCGAGGGCGGTTTCGGAAAAGATTGCAACGGAGTTCCCGCTTGAACTTGAGCTCCAGGACTTCTTCAAAGCAATTTTCTTTACCGGGAAGAAGAAGCGGTATGCCGCGCTTACCGACAAAGACGAAATCTTAGTTCGCGGTTTGGAAGTGCGCCGTGGGGACTGGTGCGAACAGGCGAAGGAAATGCAGACAGAAGTGATAGACATGATACTGAGACAAAAAGACCCTGGAAAAGCTGCTAAATATGTTAAAAACGTTATACATAACTTTAAAGACGGTAAAGTACCGTTACAGAAGCTAATAATACACAAAACACTCACCCGGAAGATAAGCGCATATGAAACAAAGCAAGCGCATGTTATAGCAGCAGAACGTGCCTTAACTTCATCTTTTAACCTTGAATACGAAGTTGGGTCGAAGATCCCGTATGTTATAATAAAAGGCGGGGGGAAGACGAGTGACCGCGCGTTCCCTGTAGATATTATAGAAAGAAGTGCAGGGCTTGAAATATACGCAGAGAGCCAGAAATACCTGATTGACGTCTCGTACTATGTCCATCATCAGCTAATACCTGTTGCACATAGGGTGTTGCAACTTTTTGGTTATGAGGTTTCATCATTTGAAGATGTGGGGCAAAAGACATTAGGTCAGTGGTTTTGATTAGGTAGTAGAGGGTTGACTACCGAAAAGCTTTTATATACTATCGCATTACCTAATCATGGTGATGAAAATGGCACAACTACCAATTGCACCAGTAACGCGATTAGTAAGAAACGCGGGTGCAGAGAGAGTAAGCGAAGAAGCAAGTGCGGCATTAGTAGAGATATTAGAGGCAGAAGGCGAAAAAATAGCAAAGAAAGCCGTAAGCCTAGCCGAACATGCCAAACGAAAAACAGTGAAAAAGGAAGACATAGAACGAGCTATGGCGTAAAACGAACTATACGAAGGGGTTAATACTAATTTTACCCCCTTTTATTTTTTCCCCGTATTTCGACAGTACAGTTGAATTTTACAGTGAAGTCACTACATCCTTCCGCGAGTTTTACCGTACCGTGGCGTGCGCGGGGAATGCAAGAAGCATCAGAAAGTGCAAGCGGGGATTGAAAAGGTATAAAACTCTACGCCCTTGGGATCGCCATGGTGATAAATCGCAAGATTTTTAGGCAGTGCTCGTTCAACATATAAATGTTGTTTTTTATAGTTGATTTTGCTTTAACGCAGGTTATCCACACTTTATATCTGTTGTGATGTTACATTACAATAGGGTGTGCAAGGCAAGAAGAAATGTTTGAGAATCTACGAAAGAAGCTAAAAAGCTTTTCTAAAACAGTCGAGGAGAAAGTAATAGCGAAGGGGAAAGCGGCAATAGGTGGCGAGACGATTTTAGATGAGAAAGACCTGAAGAAGCCGTTAGAAGAGTTAGAACTAGCGTTATTAGAAAGTGATACGGCATTGTCCGTGGTGGAAGAGTTAATTCGCCGTGTGAAGGCAGAACTGGTGGGTAAAAAGGTAAAACGGGGCACAAACACAGAAGAATTAGTGGAGGACACACTAAAGGGTGCTTTGTTAGACATTCTTTCTGCGGAAAAGCTTGATTTTGATGAGTTTGTGGCGAAAGGGGGAAAGCCATTAAATATCGCTTTTATCGGTGTGAATGGGACGGGGAAGACGACTACTATCGCGAAGGTAGCGCAGAAGTTGCTTTCCGCAGGGCATTCGGTTGTGATTGCTGCTGCAGATACGTACAGAGCGGGTGCAACAGAACAGATAGAGCGTCATGCGTCTAATTTAGGGGTAAAACTGATAAAGCATCAATATGGTTCCGATCCAGCAGCAGTTGTATATGATGCGTTGAAATATGCTAAAGCAAACAGAATAGAGGTAGTTCTGGCAGATACCGCAGGGCGAATGCACACGTCGGTAAATCTCATGGAGCAGTTGAGGAAGATATGCCGGGTGACGAAGCCGGACCTGGTAATATTCGTGGATGAGGCGGTTGCGGGGAATGACGCCGTGGAAAGAGCGAAGAAATTCGATGAAGTCGTGGGGATAGATGCCTCGATATTAACCAAGTTGGATATAGATATGAAAGGTGGGGCGGCGATTTCTATCGCACATTCCACTTCCAAGCCCATAATATTCATGGGCACCGGGCAGGGATATGAAGACCTGGAGAAGTTTGATGCGGAATGGCTCGTGGATAAGTTGTTGAGTGAATAAAAAGGGTAAGAGAGAAGATGAAACCGGAAGAATATAAGGATTTGGTTTTAGGTATAACAGAGAAGGACGAGGGTGCAAGAACACTACAGGGATTAGTCTATTTACTGAAGGAATATGCCTCAGAAGATGCACTTACGAAAAACTTCGTGGCGTTACAGGGGAAAGGGAAGGAAGAGGAATGCAAGAACTTGTTAAAAACGTTGCATCACAAACGTGTTTTTGGGATAGGACCTTATGATGAGTACATTTGCCCCGCGGGACATGAAAAGGACTTTGAAGAGATTGCCCTGGATTATTTAAAAGCACAACCGAAATTATCGGCGATCGTTAAAGCAGAGGTAGATGCGGGGAATAATGCAGCGCTAACTATGATTGAACTAATGTTGAAGATGAGCATACATGGACTCCCGGGCGTCACGCAGTATGAATTCATAAAAGCGGATATATCAGATATGTTTTCACCGGAGGTCTTTCAAGCGTTAGAGACCGATCTTATCGCCAAGAATCTGTGCGTTTATGGGCAAAGGGCACCAAGACATGAATTCCTGTGGTTGTATCATCAAACAGATGATGAGCGAAATGCAGCTCAGGATATGCTAATCGAGTTTAGAGAGAAGGAACTCTATAAGATGCCACAGATAAAGGAGTTCGAAGGGCTAATTGGAGAGGTCATAGCGGAATCGCAACAAGAACAAAAAGCGAAGAAAGAAGGACTTGCCCGGTGGGCCGAATTCTCACAAGAGCAAGTAGATGCGGTTAGTGCCCATTTCAGCGGGTTCACAATGGATGAAGACTTCGTAGTTCTCAATGGAAACTTGTATGTGGATAGAGATACACTGCATCTGGTGATTACGGATAAATTGTCAAGATACGTCATTAGAGAATGGAAGGATCAGCCCGTGGTCTTCGTAACCGAGAAACTCCCGAAATGTGTACAAAATCTCAGCCGCGTGTTTGAAGATGCCTATCCGTGCTATGAAGAGCGTAAACTCGCCATTGTCGTTCCGAATGAAGTTGCATATGCAAACTTCGAGCAAAATCTACTTTCTAGGCTAATAGCACAATTGGGGATTGAAAAGTGTTTGGAATTCTAACTGCACAAGTAAAACACGGAAAAAAACACGGAAACTGCAATATCATAAAATAGACAGGATTAGCGGTATAGAGAGGATACTGAGCAATGTGGTAATACAGACGACAGAAGCGACTAAAGATGCGTCTCTTTTGTATTTGGCTGCTAATATCATTGACATGACGGCAGAGGGCATTGCTGCTTGTAGCAATATGATGTCTTTCACTAAGCCATCTAAGGACAATAGATTGACAATCATTAATGCGACAAAAAAACCGCCAAGAATTCTGAATGCCGAAGCGAGTAGTACGATTTTTGCTGTGCTTATTTTTATCTCTGTCAGTTTATACCCGAGAACTAGCAATGCCAGGGGGATAGTGACCAGCCCGACCAGTTCAATCGGCAGGAATAGCACCTGTGGGATCGTGATTTTTGATAGATTTACTACTAAGCCAATTACCACTGCATAGAGTAACGGAACTTTAAAAGCTTCTTGTAGCTCGTTTCTGTGGTGTACGATATAGATACCGAGGCTGAAGATAAGTAACGAATTAATCATGTCAAAGACAACAGCACGCGACAAGCCGTCCACGCCAAATGCGAATAATGCAACGGGATAGCCTACATAGCTCGTATTACCGAAGATCATGGGTAGATATAACCCTTTTTTGTCTGATCTTGTTAGTTTTAAGGTGAGACAAGCGAAAGTAACCATAATGAGTAGTATTGCTAGTGCGGCTACGGCAATTGAGGTGAAATCGGTCAGGTTAATGTCACTGATTGCAATGGACGAGAAGATTAGACAGGGGGCTGAGATATATACGATTAGATTAACAAAACGCTGAATATCTATCTTTTTGAGTTTCCCGATGATATAACCGACTAAAATGATTGAAAATATAGGGATTACTGTTTGTAATATTACTTGCATAGAGTAAAAGATGGGAAAGATTGATTAAAAACATGTTGTAAAAGGAAAGTAGAGTGTGTAGTTGTAAAACGTTTGATTATAACTTGGCATTACGAGTTTTATAGGCTACCATATCACGTGAAGTGACAATAAAAGGCGAAAAGCAGATAAACCCTCCGAAAAAAACGCTTTAATCTGCTATCTTGCATATTTGGCTCTGGCACTGTATAAGCATCATTTAGGCGTTACGGGCTGGGCGGGTGTTGAAGATAGTCTGGATGAACTGGGTAGAACACGAAAAACTACTCTTGATTTTGGTGGAGAAAGGCAAGATAAAAATTCTGTGCTCACTAAAGAGCAAAAGGAGATTATTGAAAAGTTGGGTTTTGCAGATGCGCTCTTTTGGGGTTGTAGCCTATACAACTCGGAAAGTCCGGTTATAGGTGAGACAAACTAAACTGAGAACACGGTTTCCGATGTTTGAAAACGCTCAATCTGAGGTGGTGCAGAGCATACACGCAACCTTATGAGCGCTAAAAGATCTCAATCGTTGTTTCTCATTAAAACATACTTCTGTTACTTTGTTGCACCTGTTTGCATACGGGCATCCAGTCCCGTCATTTCTCGCACTCGTTCTTTCTGGCACCGCAGGTACTTTTGAACTCAGTGTAGGCGCAGCCTTCAGCAGGTCTTCGGTGTATGGATGCAGTGGGCTACTTACTACCTCGTTTGACGGACCTTCTTCAACAATATTTCCCTTCAACATCACTGCGAGCCTATCGCTTATCTTCCTTGCTAAGGCGAGGTTGTGCGTGATGAAAAGCATACCCACCCCCCTCTTCTCTTGCAGATTAAGTAGGAGCTTCACGACCTTTGCCTGCGTGCTTGCATCTAAGGCTGAAGTTGGTTCATCGGCAATGAGCAGCTTCGGATTCAGTATGAGCGCACGAGCAATGCCAACCCTTTGCGCTTCCCCTTGACTCAACTGATGCGGATATTTATTTAGGAAAGTCTCTGTGGATGGCAACTCAACTTCATCCAGAATCTGCCGCACCATACTTTCTCGCTGCTCCCGATTACCAAGTTTTTGTACGTCTAAAGGCTCTCTTACAGCTTCGCGAACGGAAAAGCGGTGACTCAACGCTTCCATAGGGTTTTGGAATATCATTTGAACCCTTTGATAAAAGTTTTTGTCCCTATCGCGAATTTGTTTGCCTTCCAGGTATATCTGCCCTTCTGTGGCTTCAAAAAGCCCTATAACTACTTTAGCTGCTGTTGTCTTCCCCGAGCCCGACTCACCTACTAAAGCTAACGTCTCGCCCTCATACAGCATTAGATCAATGGAATCAACAGCCTTCACGGTATCAAAGTACTTACTCAGTTCTCGCATCTCTAAGAGAGGTATGATTCCGCCTCTATGGCAGGCAATGAACCGTCCGTCATTTTCTTTTAACCCCGGCGCTTTTTCCCGACAGATACTTAGTGATTGTGTGCAGCGAGTGTGAAACGGGCAGCCGAGGTCAAAGAATTCAATTCTACCTTTTATACCTTGCAAATCCTTCGTTGTTGTCATGCTGGGATAACATCTGAGCAGCCCCCTTGTATATGGATGCTTCGGGTTAGAGAAGAGGGAAGCAGTAGAACCAAATTCTAATATTCTACCGGCATAGAGCACTGCCGTTTTATCCGAGAGCATAGATGCGGCATAGAGGTCATGGGTTAATAGAAGTACTGCCAGTTCCTGCTCATCACACACATTATGAATCAGGTTAATTATTTCTACCTGGGTAAGGGCATCTAAAGCTGTTGTGGGCTCGTCCATAATGATCAAATCCGGGTCATTTGCCAGTGCCATTGCAATCAACACCCGCTGCTTCTCTCCACCGCTTAACTGATGTGGATATGCAAAAAAACGCCCCGGCGGGAGATTTACCCGGTTCAAAAGTTCTTCCGCCCGTCTCTTCGCTTCGTTCCTATTGCCCAATTTATGCGTTAAAATCGGCTCCGATACCTGGTCTAGAACGGAGTACAGTGGGTTTAACGCATTTTCTACATTCTGGAATACCATTGCGATCCTGTTCCATCGTATCTTCCGCTGCTCTTTCTCTGGCAGTGCCACCAAATTCTTACCGTCAAACAATATCTCACCTTTGACGGTACCCTCCACGAGTCCCATAATGCTAAGCCCAAGAGTGGTTTTACCACCACCCGATTCTCCTACAATTGATATCGATTCACCCCTGTTCAACCGGAGATTTATGCCATGCAATATCCTTCTTTTGCCATACAATACTTCCAGCCCTATTAGTTCTAACATGACCTATCGTCCTGCCCCCGCCCTCCCCTTCAAACGTGGGTCCATTGCCGTTTCAAATGCATGTCCAATGAATACGAGGGCCATTATCGTAATTGAGAGTGCAAGTCCGGTTGGAATGAGCCACCACTTCCAGACGTCAAGGTAGTAGAATCTGAGTGCGTGGTGCATCATCAA